>DATNQL010000082.1:0-5503 GCA_036704025.1 Stenomitos sp. | reverse complement strand
GGCGGCGTCCCAGGGCTAACAAGCCTTGTAGGCGTTGTTCAAAGCTGAGTTTGCGGGCTGTGCTGACTTTATAAATCGCTCGCAGGGTTTCTTCCGTGCGTTTGCGCTCTGTCATTTCGTGTTTCAGCGCTTCGGCTTGCTCTTGGGCTTTAACCGTGGCAATCCGACTTTGATTTAAGAGTTCCGCTTGTTGAATGGCAATTGCCAATTGCTCGGCAACGGCTAAGGTAAGTTGCACTTCTGAGTCTTGCCAAGTGTAAGGATAATTTTCAACCAACAAGCTGAGACTGCCCCAGAGTTGGGAGCCAAAGTACAACGGCACCCATAACCCAGCACCGGGAAACGTTTGAGAAAAGTGGCGGTTGATTTCAACCTCACACGGATTGGTGTGGTCGATCAAAACCACTTCTGATTGCTGCAATCGAGCGGCAATACCATCGTCCTGATCTGGGATTTCTAAACCTAACGCAATGGGTAAATCAGAGGAGGCACGATAATCGGCGACATTCAACCACAGCTTTTGTTCTGGCAAATATTGCACCACAACTGCCCGATCCACTGGCAAGAGTTTGCCAATTTCCGCAACGGCGGTGAAAAAAATCGTCTCTAAATCCAGAGAATTGCGGATGGATTGGACAAGCTGATGTAGCGCCTGCTCTTTCAGAAGGCGCTGTTGTAGGGCTTTTTCTGCCTGCTTGGATTGAGTAATGTCGCGACTTACACCGAGTAAAAACCGAATCGTCCCGTCTTGGGCGAACTCTGGGACAATACGACTTTGATACGATTTAAGACCCTTGGCAGTGGGAAAGTCGAATTCAAGCATCCCTTCCTGCCCGGTTGTCAACACCTCCAACAAGGCCTGATTCCAACCCACTACGAGCTCCTGTGGCATACCTAACTCCTGATTGGTTTTGCCAATCCATGTCTGTCTCGGTATGCCCATGCTGCGTTCCACCGCTGGATTGACGTAAACATGGCGTAATTGCAAGTCAAACCGCGCGATCAAGTCCGGTGAATGTTCCACCAAGGCTCTAAATTCTTGTTCACGCAGGTGTAAGAGTTCTTCAGCTTGTTTGCGCTTAGTGATATCTGTGGAAATCACCATCGCTGCCACAACTTCCCCCTGATGTTGAATCGGTCCAACACGACTGGCATACCAGGACGTTGTACCATAGGCTCCAGCTCCCTCCGTCTCGTAGTAAACCAGCTCTCCCGTTTGGAACACTCGTTCAAAGGATTGTTGTAAGAGCGGTTGACACTCGCTGGGTATGTAATCATACACACTGCTGCCAATAGCTTGTTCTAAGGTAAAACCAGGTACAGTGCGATTCATAAACAGAATTGTACCGGTGCGATCGCAGGTGAAAATCAGGTCGGGAGCATTTTGTACGAGGGAGCGCCACCGTTCTTCTGATTCTCGCAGAGCATTTTCGGTGCGTTGGCGCTCATGAATTTCTTGCTGAAGTCGTTCTAAAGTGATGGTGAGTTTAGCTGTACGCTGTGCGACTAACTCTTCCAGATGTTCCTGATATTGAGCTTGGGATAGAGCAATGCTCACCTGGTCAGCGAGTTGCTGCAAAAGGTCAATTTCACCCCTTAACCACTGCCTGGGACGAGCGCACTGATGGGCTACTAACAAACCCCAAAGTTCTTCCTTGAGGATAATCGGTACCACTAATTTGGCTTTCACGCCAAATTGTTGCAGAAATTCCACCATGCAAGGAGACATCTCGGCGTTTTCTACATTTTTAATCGCCAGAATACGTCCAGAGGCATAGAGTTGATGATACTCTTGGGGAAAAACTTCGGGTTCAAAGACTTGTCCCAAAACGGTTGACCAACCTGGAACAACCGCTTCTGTAACGCCGCTCCCCGTTCCATCCGGCCACAGCCGATAAATTAAAACTCGATCCGCCTCCAGCAACTCTCGCACTTCCGTAACCGTGGTTTGCAGAATGTCTTCTAACTGCAAAGACTGACGAATTTTAAGAGTAATTTTAGCGAGTAACTGTGTCCATTGGTCTTGCGGAGCTGACGGTTGATTCAAGCTCTTGGCTTGATTTAAGTGAGTCTCAATCGGTTCGCGTTTTTTTTTCAATGTCCATTCATTATCGCTGTTTTCCGAAATTGATTCCGTCATGTGAGCTAAGCTGTGATTGCGGTCTGAGTTGCAGCTCTGCATCGATTTTTTCGGCTCCAATTCGATTGGCATTGCCATTTTTTTGACAATAAAAGACTATCCACAGAATCAAGGGATAGTTTAGAGAGTTTAAAATTATTGAAATTAAATCAAGAGAATTTTTTCTTGAAAACTAATTTATTCAGATAAAGCTCGATTGCCTTTGGCCAAAAATATAAAACTCTATAAACTCATCTAATGTGTGAAAAAACACAACCGTCTTCACGCTATTCTCTAGATGCTTGGTATTGTTTTTTGGGTCATGGAAGAGAAAAATTGGATGGCCTAATAAGAACCCTCTTGAGTTAGAAGTCTATATATAATTTTTGCCATATTTGGAAATAATTGTAAGTCTCTTTAAGAAGTATTTACATAATCTTATTGCAACTTTACTTACGCAGATGTGTTGGATGCGGTTATTCCCATTATTGCCATCCCGTAAGCACTCCCAACTTTTGTAGAGACTCCTCGCAGCAGGGTTTTACAGAGACTTTACCCAGGCGATAAGCTGGTAGAGGAGCCTCATGAAAGCTTTATGTATTATTCAATACATAATAACTTAATGTTGATGTAGCGGCAGCGTGACTGTAAACGTTGTGCCAACACTCCCGCTACTAGCGACGAAAATTTCCCCTCCCTGTAATTCCACACATTGTTTAACCACAAATAAACCCAAGCTGCTGGCGGCAACAGTACCCAGAGAACTGCCTTGGTGAAATGCCTTGAACAGTAATTCTTGATCTTCTGGAGAGATGCCTGAACCAGAATCTTGAATGTGAAAAACAACCTGCTCCTCTTGGCACATCAGCTCCATCTTGATTTCGCTGCCTTCAGGAGACGATTTAATCGCATTGAGCAGTAAATTGGTGATCAGGTGCCGCAATAGTTTTTTATCCATACAGATATCGGCACCGTGACATTCACTACTGAAGATCAGATGATGCAAGAAACCTGCACCGTGCTGTACATCTTCGGTTAACTCACGGCAGAACTCGGTTAGATTCAGCTCAGCAGGATTTAATTTAACCTCTTTAGCTTCTAACTTCTTAATCAACAACAGGTTATGCAATAGCTGATTGATGCGTCTAACATTCGCTTGAATCAGTTGCAGATAGTAGAGCAGTTTTTCATCGGCTGCTGGCTGAGCGTTCGTTTCGATTAACTTAGTGCAAGCGAAAATATTGTTGAGTGGATTCCGCAGTTCCCGCACAACAACGGAGACAAAGTAAGAGAAGTGAGATTGGAGAGTCGTAAATTCTTCTTCTTTGGCTAAGGCTTCACTCATCGCAACGGCGGCAAGTTTTTGCTCTGTGATATCTCTAACGGTGACAACAACGGCCTCCGGTTTATTGTTGATATCACTAATGGGGGTCATGGTATATTCATAATCCCGGATGCCGTCTACGGTCGGGAAGCTGGCTTCATCTGCGATCGCTTGTCCCGTTGCGAAAACAGTGGCGCGTTGAGCATCCAAGCGTTCCATCACTTCCGCTGGTAAATCGAGCTGTTGCCAGGTTTTACTGATCAAATCACTTTGAGTCACACCTAAGGCATCAGCTGCGGCTCGATTCACATAGATGTATTTGCCGGTGCGATCGCAGACAAAGAAGAATTCAGACGTACTCGAAAGAATATCATTCAAGATTTTCCCTAACTGTTCCAGCAAGGGAGCCAGTTGGTGATTGGGAGTTTCCAGCAACTGGTTTAAGCTATTTTTCTGGTCTTGAAGGGTAATTTCTAACTTCTTAGTTGCCTGCTGCTGTTTAATGGCTTCTTGGTATTCAATGGCATGTTGCTGTGCGGTTTTGAGCTGACGTAGGGCTGTCATGTCTTCTAAGATACAGGTTGCCAAAGTGGATTCAGACGAAGTCCCCCGGACGAGAGAAAAAGTCAGACGTCCCCACTGCATCGAGTTATCATGATTCGAGATGCGTTTTTCGAGCTGGTAAGAACGGCGTCGTCCTGCCATCAATTGCTGAAACATGGCTGACTCCATACCCGGTTCATCCAAGTTCAGCAACATGGGGAAACGGGACTGCAACTCTTGGGCACTATACCCCAGGGTTTCTTGAAGTGCGCGGTTGCTTTTGAGTACGCGCCCCTGATTATCTAGAAGTGCGATGCCAACTGCCGAGTTTTCAAACATCGCCCGAAACAAGCGATCGCTCTGGGTTTGGGCAGACTCCTGCTTGGGAGATGTCAAGTCTTGCATCTGCCAGCGCAACCCCACCACCTCACCTTGGGAATTCTTGAACGGTGCGACAGTAAACGACACTCTAAAGGACGCACCGCGCCAACGCTGAAGCTGAACTTGCCAATTTTTAATCGACTCGCCTTTTTGAAACTGACGCAGTTGAGAGTAGAAGTCGCGACGTTCTTCAGGAGCCACAAATACCACTAACGGTTTACCGACCAAACGTTCTGTGGGAACATTGAGCAACTGTGCGGCTGTCTGATTGACTTCGAGTAGGGATGATTCTTTATCGGTTACCAGGTACCCATCTGGAGCCAAGTCAAACAGTTCCTGGTAGTGCTGACGCTGTTGATCAACAGCATTGCGGCTTTCGGCTAAGGCTTCATTTTGTTGGCGCAGTTGCTCGGCAGCCACTTGTAACTCTTGCAGAGAAAGTGAGAGTTCCTCCAAACTCTGGGTTAGGTGGGCTTGCGGCTTTTCCGGAACGTCATCCGCGTCCTGCCATACTTGAGTTGATGGCTTTGGCAGTTCGTCCACCTGTCGCCACAGTGCTTCTAAGCGCTGGAGGGATAGCGCGAGTTGTTGGTCAAAAATTTCGTAAGTCATAGTGGTATCTGCGCCTCATCCTTTTGTCCTGACGGTGAACTTCTGCGGACTGGACAGTTCTGCTTGTTTTCAGGCTTATCCTTGAGGGAATCTTTGCCAGCAGAGAGTTTGAAAATTCGTATCATAGCAAAAACAAATCGCTGAATCAGAGTTCTTCCAGCAACCTGACAAAAGTCTCCCTTTTCACCGCACAACTCCAGTCAATGCCGTCGGTGGGGAAACAAGCCTAAACCCCGACTTAACGCAGTAGCCGGGGTATTTGACAGAGTCAGCGATCGCCTCTACTCTTACACGAATTTAAGAGGGACGTAGCGATATCCCCCACCCCTCACCCCCCTCTGGGTGTTATAGCAAAAGGCAGACCGGAGCTTTAGTGAGGACAGGAGGCAGGAGGCAGAAGGTTTTTTACTGGTACGTGTACGTGGTCGTTTTAGCCGTTCAATCTGTCCTAATCTTTCTGGCGACAGCTATAAGTGGTTATGCATTTAATTTGTATACCTTCACACCCCACACCCCACACCCCA
>DATNQL010000081.1:0-1922 GCA_036704025.1 Stenomitos sp. | reverse complement strand
CTTAGACATCACCGGCGCTAGTTTTGTGGAGCAAGTAGACCTGATTAAAGAATCTCTGTCCCACCAGCGCACTCTAATGATTGTGGACAATCTGGAGACGGTCGAAAATCAGCAGGATGTTCTTGCCTTTCTGTACGAACTGCCACCTACGGTGAAAACAGTTATCACTACCCGCGAACAAATTATGTTTGTCCCCGTCCGTTTGACCTCATTGCCCCAGTTAGATGCTCTCCACTTGATTCAGTATGAAGCGCAAGAGAAAGGAGTAACCCTGAGTTCAGAAGATTCTCAATCTCTCTACAAAGGAACTGGAGGTGTTCCAGTTGCCATCAGTTATGCCATTGGACAGTTGGCGAATGGCTTCCCAATTGAGGAAGTGCTGGAACGAATGTCTCAAACCACAGGGGATGTTGCTCGCTTCTGTTTTGAGAGTTCAGTCAAACCCCTACGAGGGCAAGCCGCGCACAAGCTTCTGATGGCGCTTGCTCTATTTCCCATGCCTGCATTACGGGAAGCCCTCGTTCAAGTGGCAGTACCGGATGCTGAAGCTGATGTCGTCAAGAATGCCTTAGCTCAATTGCGAGGACTTTCTTTGGTGAAGCATGAAGAAAACCGTTATGGCATTTTACCCTTAACTAAAGAGTATGCGCTTGCTGAATTGGCTGCTCACCCCGACTTTGAGCGTGAGGCACGCGATCGCTGGGTTAGCTGGTACTTAAGCTTTTCCCAAAAGTATAGAGGACAAAATGCTCAGGAGTGGCAGGCTCAGTTTGAGGGGCTAGAAGAGGAATGGTTGAATCTACAAGCGGTCATTGACTTTTGTGCGATCGAAGGACGTTATGCTGCTCTGCTCGATCTGTGGCGGAACACGAAGGCATACACTCATATCATGGGTAGCCGGAAGAGTCGCTTGGGACATTGGGACGATCGCTTAATTTGGACGGCATCCCTGATTCAAACGGCAGAGCAACGAGGCGATTGGTCAATCCTTGCAGAGATTGTAGTGGATCGAGGCGAGACGCTCACGACTATGGGAAAACCCGCTCAGTTGGAAGAAGCCGATTCACTGTTCATGAAAGCTTGGGAGCTACGGCAGTATCAAGATCGATTCTTTGAGATGAATTTGTCTAAACATCTGGCGATTCTCCGGATTCAACAGAGGCGATTTGATGAGGCTCAGTCGTGGCTCAACCAAACATTAGAGTTCTTAGAAGATACGGAACGACTAGAGGAACAACGACTGCAATGTTTGACACAAATTCGTTACTATCAAGCAGAGATATGCTTTAAGCAAGAAGCCTACGGGCAAGCAAAATTGCTGTTTACAGAAGCACTCAAATATGCTCAGATAATTGATTGGCGACGAGCCATCTTTTCGATTCAAAATTGGTTGGCTGACATTGCGATTGTGCAAGGAGAACTGGACAACGCTCACAAACTTCTTACGGAAGGATTATATGTTGCTCAAGTCAACCAAGATAAGGTTCGCATTGCCTTCTGCCAGCATTCATTATCGAGTTTAGCTAGAGCGCACGGAAATCTATCTGAGGCGCGGCAGTGGGCCATTGAAGCGTTTAACAACTTTGAGGTTTTAGGAATGCTACCAGAAGCAGAAGAGGCCCGCAGCTTAGTCCTCACTCTCGATACAGCTCTTTCAGGAGGCAGCTAACATTCTGGAATAATGTGAATGTGATGCACACCAATCAGTAAATTGGTAGTTTGTCCGGTTGCCAAGAATTTCAGTCTTGCGGTGCTCAACCCATTCTTTTTCTGATATAGCTGTAGCCACCTTCATTAGGACACTGCCTGCTTGAGAACACAAGTGATTATGATTAGCGATAATCACTGGCTAGCGATCGCATTCCGGTATTTCTGCAAAATTGGGATGCACTCAGAGCAATAACACCCCATCACTCCATCTA
>DATNQL010000080.1:0-2310 GCA_036704025.1 Stenomitos sp. | reverse complement strand
GTTTATAGCTGGCACATGGTCGTTTCAGCCGTTAAATCTGTCCTAAACTTATGGCGACAACTATACGTCGTCATTTCAGCCATTAGATCATAAAAAAGCAAAAGAAAGAAATCTCTCTTTTGCCATTTTCTTGCTCCTACGAGAGGATATAGCGTTTCTCGGACTCATGATGTACATCCTAATTGTGCTATCTCATGTCACACAAAAAAGAGAGAAACATTGACTGTACATCACAAGTATGAGAATTGCTATATATTGTTAATTCATTGGTTTATCGGTCTACCGAACCCATGATGATGTCAATACTGCCCAGAATCGCCATGATATCGGCAACTTTCATCCCTCTTAAAAGATGAGGCAGAATCTGCAAGTTATTGAAATCAGCGGCGCGAATCTTAAAACGCCACGGGAAGACATTATCATCCCCAACAATGAAAACGCCGAGTTCTCCTTTGCCGCTTTCTAAACGAACGTAATGTTCGCCCTTGGGAATTTTAAAGGTAGGAGCGATTTTTTTGCCAACAAACTGATACTCAAAATCATTCCACTGGGATTTTTTCCCTTCTACCATACGCTTCGCTTCCAGGTTTTCGTAAGGGCCACCGGGAAGTCCTTTCAAGGCTTGGCGAATAATTTTCACCGACTCGCGCATCTCGCGAATCCGCACGATATACCGGGCAAAGCAATCTCCAGTTGTTTCCCACTGCACATCCCAGTCGAAGTCGTCGTAGCACTCATAATGATCAACTTTTCGCAAGTCCCACTTGACACCGGAAGCCCGCAGCATGGGACCAGAAAGTCCCCAATTAATCGCTTCTTCACGGGTAATCGTGCCAATTCCTTCAATACGACGGCGGAAGATCGGGTTATCGGTAATTAAGCGCTCGTACTCGTCTACTTTGGGCATAAAGTAGTCACAGAAATCAGCGCACTTATCGACCCAGCCGTAAGTCAAATCGGCGGCTACCCCACCAATGCGGAAGTAGTTGTTGTTAACCATGCGATAGCCTGACACGGCTTCCCACAAATCGTAAATCATCTCCCGTTCCCGGAAGATGTAGAAGAAAGGTGTCTGGGCACCGACGTCAGCCATGAATGGACCCAACCACAGCAGGTGGTTGGCAATCCGGTTCAACTCCAGCATGATGACGCGGATGTAGCTGGCGCGTTTGGGCACCGCGATATCTGCTAATTTTTCGGGGGCATTGACGGTAATCGCTTCGTTGAACATTCCCTCTGCATAGTCCCACCGACTGACGTAGGGAACGTACATGATGGTAGTGCGGTTCTCCGCAATTTTCTCCATGCCCCGGTGCAAGTAACCAATCACCGGTTCGCAATCAACCACATCCTCGCCATCGAGGGTGACGATGAGTCGCAGCACCCCATGCATAGAAGGATGGTGGGGACCCATGTTGAGCACCATGGGTTCTGTTCTTGTTTCAATTTTTGCCATATAAACTAAGCAATTTCCCTTTGCGGCAGGTTGGACAGTAGCAACAAGTGACAGTTAGCTTCTCAGGAGCCAAAGAGTTGTAAGTTGGAAGGTTGAAGCCGGAATGTTAAAACTTATAACCTTTTAACTTGTAACATGTTAACCTGCAACCCTTTACGGACAACACATGCATTCGCTTATCCCTGATATTTGATAGCTTTATGGCGGTAGGTCTTGTACAAAATATTGATTTTTGTTGCTTATTTTAATTATGACAGAGGCTCAGAGGACGAACACAACGGCGTTTTCACATGTTTCGGTGCTGAGTCGGGAGTTGATTGAAGGGTTGAATATTCGTCCGGGTGGGCATTACCTGGATGCCACAGTGGGTGGGGGTGGACACAGCCAGTTGATTTTAGAGGCGGCACCGGATGTTCAACTCACAGCCATTGATCGCGATTCCGTTGCCCTCGCCGCTGCCCAAGCTCAATTAGCACCCTATAGTGAGCGCGTCCAATTCTGGCAGGGGAATTTTGCTGAATATGAACCTTATTCCCGCCAATTTGATGGTATTATCGCCGATCTAGGTGTTAGCTCCGCTCAATTCGATACACCAGAGCGAGGCTTTAGTTTTCGTCATACGGCGGATTTAGATATGCGGATGGATCAGCGCCAATCCCTTACGGCTGCCCATGTGATCAACCAGTGGGATGCCGCACAACTAGCCGATGCATTTTACAAATACGGGGAAGAACGACTCTCGCGGCAAATAGCACGGCGAATTGTGGAAAAACGTCCCTTTCAAACCACTACTGAACTGGCGGATGCGATCGCCTATAGCGTTCCTCCCAAATACCGCCACGGTAGAATTCACC
>DATNQL010000079.1:0-6622 GCA_036704025.1 Stenomitos sp. | reverse complement strand
GAGAGCAACTCTCCTCAAGTGACAGAGAGAATACTGATGTTGTTGCTGATGAATGATGGTAAGACTTATCAGGAAATTAGCGATTTTATAGGTTGCAGCTATCGGAGCGTAGCTTACTGGTGTGTAAATGGAGATGCCGATGATTTAGAAACCCTAAAAGATGGGAGAAAAAAAGGGAACTACCGGAAAGCAACAGGGCAAAGAAGTCATGGACGAGTAAATGTGATGGGAGGAGTCAGATATCATGACCAAAAAAGGAAGTGCTATTTTATTGAAAGAGGGAACAGTGAAAGTTTTTACGAGCAACTAGAACAGTTAAATAAATTTGTCAAGGAGGAGTGGGTGGAGCAAGGAAATGAAGCGGAAGAGTTTGAGAAGAAAGGGCCTAAAATATTGATGATATTAGATAATGCTAGTTACCATAAGAAGAAAACTACTCTTGAGAAGATAGAAAAAAACTTTCCCAATATTCAACTCTACTTTTTGCCAGCGTATAGCCCTGATTTAAATCTAGTAGAACTCGTCTGGCATTCAACCAAAGAATATATAGCTCATCGATTGTTAAAATCAGTGGAAGACCTGAGAGAGTTGCTGGACAAACTGTTAAATCAGGGGGAGCTAATCATTCAATGGCGCAGAAAAGTCAAAAATAAAGGGAATGCTGTTATTGCAAACTAAATGTGGAACAGCTTAGTACCATTTGGTTAAAGAGGCAATTTCTTCTGATGACTGCTGGTTCGTGTTTTATATCAACACCCATCCCTAAATTACAGCTCTCTCTCCTCGCGATCGCTTTTTGATTTTGTTACGTCGAACTTAGGTTTTATGAAAGGTGGTATTATCCATGACCACTACCTGTCCCGGTTTGAGCATCGGAATCATATCATGTCCGTCTAATTACCCATAATAAAAACTCTCCGCGTCCCCGCGTCAATCCTAACGATGGGTGTTTAACCGGACATGATATCATTTTTCAGCCTCTCGTCAAAAAACTGTCCGGACTGTTGTTGATACAAGCCTCCAATTTTTCAGCCAAAACCTGGACGTTGGGTTTTTGTAGCAAACTGTAATGACCGCCTGGAACATCGTGTACCTCTACTCCACCCGTTGCCCATTGACCCCAACCGAATAACGGATCATCTGTTCTTTCACGATTTGGCTGGTCGAGTCCCTCTCCTTGAGTGGCTCTCAAAAGCGTGACTTTACCTGCGTAAACGTGCGGAACGTATTCTTGGATGAGTTCTGGCAAAATGTTGTGGATAGCAGGGTTTTGTTGAATTAATTCTTCAGGAAACGTTCTCGGACTAACTCGTCTGATTTCCTCGATGTCTAATGAATCTAAGAAGGCAACAAATGCAACAGGATGCCCTTGAGCTTGAAGCTGCTGGGCAACCTCAAAAGCAATGATGCCGCCAAAGGACAAACCCCCAACCAAGTAAGGCCCTGCGGGTTGAACACGGCGTATCCGTTCGCTGTAGTGAGTTGCCATCTGAGCCACCCGATTATGGAGGACTGGGTTTCCCTCTCGACCATAGGGACGCAGCGCATAAAGGGGACGTTCTGAATCTAGATAACGCGCCAAGTTCAGGTACAAAATCGTCCTGCCCAAACCATCATGGATGAGGAACAGCGGTCGTTTGGAACCTTTTGGCTTAATTGGCACCAGGGAATCCCAAGGTTCTGATGGGGGAGTAGGGGCGGCTGGGTTGGCAAAGAGGGGTAGTGATGAGAGGTGTTGATCGGGATTAGTAACGAGACTTTCCAGCAGCGTTTGATAATTTTTCAGTAAGTTGGCGATCGCATTCTCCTCAAACAAGTCGGCGTTGTAGTTCAATACCCCAGTGAGGTGTTCTCCTGTTTCCTCGATAATCAAGTAGATGTCAAAATCTGCCCTGCCACTAGTAACCTCTAAGTAACTCGCCGTGATACCGGGAACGTTTAGCAACCGCTTTGGTGTGTTTTGCACAGCAAACATCGCTCGCGACAGGGGCGTGCGGACGAGATTGGGAAATTCCCCAATCTTTTGAAATGGCGTATCTTGATGTTTGAAGGCTTCAAAGGCAACGCGGCGTACCCGTTCCATCAGGGTTCGCAAACTTGGGTCTCCCGATAAGTCAGTCCTGGTTACCACGATGTTGTTGAAGTATCCAATTAGCCCCTCGGTTTCAGTTCGGTTGCGTCCAGCGATAGGGAAGCAGACGAGCAAGTCTTCCTGGCCTGTATAGCGATGGAGCAATGTTTTGAACACTGTTAGCAGCGTAATAAATAGGGAACCTCGTTCCTGCTGAGAGAGGGTTTTGAGGGCTTGAGTGAGCGGCTCTGATAACATCAAGGATTGGCTGGCAGCTCGATTACTCTGGGATGGAGAACGGGGACGGTCAATAGGAAGCTCTAGCGCCGGAATTTGACCACTGAGTTGTTGCCGCCAGTAGTTGAGCTGAGATTCTAAAACCTCACCTTGTAACCCTGTCCGCTGCCAGTAGGCAAAGTCTGCATATTGGATAGGCAATTTTGGCAAGGGGGAAGGGTTTCCATCCTGGAAGGCTTGGTAGAGAACAGATAACTCTTGCATGAATATCCCCACCGACCAAGCATCAGAGATGATGTGGTGCATCACTACCAGCAGAATATGCTCTTGTTCGCTCAGGCGCAGAAGGAGGACTCGCAGTAATGGCCCTTCAGCTAAATCAAAGGGGCGCTGAATGTGCTGTGCCATCAATCTCTGGACTTCGGTAGACTGTTCCTGGAGCGGCAACCCTTGCAAGTCCACGACTGGTACATCGATGGTGAGGGTGGGATGGATGATTTGGACGGCTGAGAATTTTACCCGCTTGAACGTGGTTCGCAACGCTTCGTGTCGCTGCACGATTTGGGCAACGGCTTGTTTGAGGGCAGTAATGTTGAGCGATCCAATTAGACATTGGGCGGAGGGCATATTATATGCACCACTCTTACCCCCTGCATATTCAAGAAACCATATGCGCTCTTGAGCAAAAGACAAGGGCAAATCACTATCTCTGGATACCGATAGAATGGGTTCGATAATGGCATCCAAGGCAGCATCCGCCTGTTGCAGAAACGTAAGGATTTCCCCTTTGTGTTGGCTTAATTCGGCACGCAGTTCGGGTGTGAGAACTCCTTGGGGGGCGTTGTAGCGAAGGCGCTGACCTTCAGCCCAAAGTTTTATGTCCAGACTGCGAAGGTGAGATAAAAGCTCATTGATGGTTTTCAAATTTCTCCCTCCTCGCGATCGCTAACTGTCACAACCCTCTCTGTGTATCCTAGTGACTCGGCAACCTGCCAGGTTACATCCCCCAAGAAATCAATTGTGTAATAATTGCGCCATTTATCAGCTACCTCAGCAGTAATGCCTTTATGTTCGTAGAACTTGAGGTCGCCCAGCATCCTAGAGGCTGAATGCAACCCCTCAGTCATCCGTTGTTTCCTATCTCCGTAGGGCTGCAACATATCAGGATGAAAGTCCAAATCTATGAATTGACATAAGTTTTTGAGCGTGGTTTCTGGATGAGTTACCAAGTCTTCAAACCGAAGGCGGTACTGGCGTTCCTCTGGCACGTCCTTTAAGAAATCAACAATGTTCTGGTTGCTGATGAGCCAAAGGAGTTCAGCAAGTTCTCGTCGGGTGAAGGGGGGAACATTACTATCCTTGAGTTTTGGGATAAACGGGTGCAGAGTTAAATCGAGTTTTGCCTCTTCAAAGGAACGAATTGCACCGTAGGGGTGACGCACCAGGTGGATGTAAATTGGGTCGTCGAAGTCTGTCTCGGCACGTTGTAGCGTTTCTTGGTTGAAGGCGTAGGTTGTGGTTTTGTCCACTAGAAGTTTGTTCTCCAGTTGCTGTTGCAGCCAGTGGTAGAACTCCTGAGTCGTTAGCTGTTGCTCCTCCATCTGATGCATCAGATGTTGGGCTTGTTCGGTGTTACAGCCTTGGATTTGCTTAATGGCTTGGATCGTCCCCTCTCTCCAGAAACCATACTTTCCATCCAGCACCGCTTTTCTTTCTGCAAGGGTGTTGAACTGCAACAGACATAGCTGAGGTGGTGCAAACAACTGTGGGTGCCCTGCCAGGATAATCCGAAATAAAGTTGAGCCAGAACGTGCCGCAGAGAGAATGAAAATGGCTTTTGGGTTCTTGGTTGTTGGGGTTTCCTGTCGAGGTGGTAGGGTTAAGATTAACTGGTGCAGTTGAGCGACTTGGGTAGTACTGATACGATCTCCTGAAAACAGCAGCGCTTCGCGATCGCTCGAAGCAGCCGTTGTTGTACACGCCTGTTGACCCGACATTCTTGCCACCAGTTCTGGGTAATGGCGATGTAGGTAAGCCTCAAACTCGGCAATGGTGGGTGCTTCAAACAGTGCCACGATATAGAAAATGCCGCCAAATTTTTCTTGGAGCCTGTTGAAGAAAATTGTTGCCTTGATGGAGTCGCCACCAAGTTCAAAGAAGTTATGATGGATGCCAACTTCGACCCCGAAGATATCACTCCACAGGTCAGCTAGCTGCTTTTGGATAGTTGTGTGAGGGGCTACAAAATTAACAGCCGAAAGCATAAGGGATAGCTCTGATGTGGACGAAGCACCACAGTCTAGTTTGCGGTTAGGTGTCAAGAGCATCTTCTCCAAAACAACTTGGTGTGCTGACACAGCTGTTTGCTTCAACTCAAGAGCCAGATATAGAGCAAATTTTACTTCTATTTCTTGACTCCTGAATCCTGCTGTATCGATCAAATTTTAATTAGTTTTTTATCAATTGTAAGGAATCGAAGAAAATAGGCAACCCGTTGTGATAAAGTAAGTGCTTCTTCTGGATAATGAGGTATTGGGAAAGAAGGTTCTAAGTTAGCAATGCGCTCATTTTGCTGCTCGAATAATATCTTGACCATACCAATTATTTTTTAGATTATCTCAACTAAACATAATTAAGTGAATCTAATCTCCAAAATATAAGAAAATCGATAAAAATTACTCTTTGATTAACAAAGTGTTACGGCGATAAAATTATACACAAATTGAATGTTCTATGAATTTTGTCAATGCATAAAAATTGATATTTTTAGTTTTCATCAAAAATACTTTTAAGTGTGTATTTTTGAAACCACAAATATTATCCTGTTAATTAAAGCAGTAAAATAAACTTATACAGAATAAAAAAAGTGTTACAGAGATGGAAGAAAATAAAGCAAAAATAAAAACATACCTTTCAAGGTTTTTAGAGAACCATGACTTACAAGATGATGAAGATATCTTTGTTCTTGGATTTACTTCCATGTTTTCCATGCAGCTCGTCTTATTTTTAGAGCAGGAATTTCAGATTATCGTTGAAACTGAAGACCTCGACTTAGATAACCTAAAAACGGTAAACACCCTAGCTACTCTAGTTGAAACAAAAAAAAGCTTGAATTGCGTGTAGCTCAGTTCATGGTAACTAAGCGATTTTACCAAATTAGATAATTTTATGAAACTTGAATTAACAGAGGAGCAAAAAAAGGCTCGTGCAGAATTCAGAAGTTTTGTTAATGAGGAAATTGTTCCTTATGCAGATCAACTCGACCGAGAAGAATGTACTCCTCCGGAATTAATCAAAAAAATGGCTCAACGAGGATATGTGGGAGCCATACTACCTCAAATTTACAGTGGCAGCAACATGGATGCGATCGCCTATGGACTCCTGAACGAAGAAGTGGCACGAGGTTCCGCTTCACTGCATAGTTTTCTAGTCGTTTCTAGTATGGTCACTCGCGCTCTGCTAAGGTGGGGCAGTAAGCCTCAAAAAGAGTATTGGCTTCCTAAATTGGCCTCTGGTGAAGTTCTTCCTGCTTTTTGTATCAGCGAACTCAATGCAGGTAGCGATACCCAAAACATAGAGATGACGGCAACACGTTCTGGTGATTCGTATGTTTTAAATGGGCACAAACGATGGAGTAGTTACGGGCAAATTGCCGATGTCTTTTTAGTCTTTGCTCAATGTGACGGTTCCCCTTCTGCTTTCTTGGTTGAAAAAAATACTCCAGGACTTTCAATTAAACCCATTTCTGGGATGGTAGGAATGAAAGCGGCAATGTTAGCTCAAGTCTACCTGGAGGATTGTCGGATACCGCAGGAAAATCTCGTGTGTAAACCGGGTTTTGGCTTGTCTCACGTTGCTTACACCGCACTCGATCAAGCTAGATATAATATTGCCTGGGCTTGTGTTGGTATTGCCCAAGCCTGCCTTGAAGCTTGCCTTCAGTATACGAGTCAAAGGAAGCAGTTTGGCGTTTATCTCAAAGAACATCAATTGATTCGGCAAATGATTACCGAGATGATTGTCAAGATAAAAGCGGCTAGACTGCTGTGTTATCAAGCAGGTTATCTCAAACAAAATAGTAATCCTAATTCGATTATGGAAACGTTGATTGCCAAATATTTTGCGTCCACAATGGTGACAAAGGTTACCAGTGATGCTGTACAGATACATGGAGCATATGGGTGTAGTAGTGACTCCCCCATTCATCGATATTGGCGAGATGCAAAAATTATGGAAATTGTGGAAGGAAGCACGCAACTTTTACAAACGATTATTCCTGATTATGGGTATCAGGGAAATATGAAGGATTAATAG
>DATNQL010000078.1:0-7110 GCA_036704025.1 Stenomitos sp. | reverse complement strand
TTAACACCATCAGCGCCGTAAAGCCAGCCATAGCGATTAAGCCATAGCTCATGGCTTGACGATTTCCGAGACGGGAGGCAAGATTGCCTGCCGGAATTGCTGTTAGTGCTAAAGCAATAAAAATTCCACCCAGTATTAAACCTTTATTCGCTCCTGGAACTTGACTCGTCAGAATTTGAGGAAAGGTTTGCATCATGAGGCGAAATCCCAATGCGACTCCCACCCCTGCCCCAAACACGAATGCCAAGCGAGGAATAGAAATCTGTCGCCAGCTACTCGTTAATGGAGAATCGGAAGCAGACTCCGGCGCGGCCTGTTGTACGCTACTATCAGGATTCACTGACCTCAAGGCAACAGCAGCACCCAGCATGACGAACGACCCAATAGAAAAAGTGACGATTGGTCCTAAGCTGAGAATCCATTGATTGGCTAAAGGCCCCATAGCTCCAGCCACCCCCCCAACCAGAGTCAGGATACTCGCGGCTTGAGGGAGGTTTGTGCCAAAAGCATACCGCCCCAGTAAGGATAGAGCAGGGCTACGAAACACCGTCATGGCTAAAGCCCAGGCTACCATCAGTACGGGCAAGACCCAGCGAATAGCGGATGTGGGAGAACCGAACGCCACAAAAGCTGGGATGGCGATGAACAAGGCAGAAGCCAAGACGACACCAACAGAGATAAAGGGGAATCGAGTCCCAATCCAACGCTGGGCTTGGTCAGAAAGTCCTCCCATTAAGGGTTCCATGACAGCGGCTAAGATGTTTTCTAAAATCAGCACTCCTGTCGCGAGTTCTTGAGGAAAGCCAAACTGAGTGAGTAGTTTCAGCAGGTAAAGATTATAAATCACCCAGGTTAAGGCAATCGCTCCCTGTACAGCCGCTAGCCCCCAAACTTGTAGCCACAGAACTTTGGGTGAGGTAATGACGCTGCTCATGGCTGAGTCATGATGTGTTAAATGGGCAAGATCTTAGCAGATATGCTATCAACATTCCTAGTAGAAGTGACATTAGACCTATGGCCAATATTTGAGAGGCTGCTTGCTAATTCCCAACAACCAGTGATCTCGAATTCTTTGTATATTTCTTTGGGATTCTCTTGAGGATTTGGCATAACGTTACCCGCAAACGTCCGCAACCAGATAGCATATCCTGTGACATCTTTAAAAAGAACAATCATGAGCAGGCAAAGTGACATCGGTTGCCGTTCCAGCCTTAAAAATCGTACTTTCCGGCCCTTCTTCCCCTGTTCTGTGGGTCAGCTAGCGATTGCAAGAAGCACTGTGCCATTGGTAGCCATCGCGAGTTTATTCGCTGTTGCCATCCCCCATCGTCCTGCGGTCGCCATGAACGAGTTCCAACTCTGCACGGCTCAGTTAGTTCGCTTGGCTGGAGTTTCTCCGGAAGGTGCGGTAGACGCTTGTTCAGATGCACTGAATCCCAAAGAGATATCCAGATGCGTTGTCACAATTCACCAACTTACACCAACATTGACACAGGATGCTCTGGTTGCTTGTAAGCGAGTCAGACGTCCTGTGGAATTATCTCGTTGTATGTTTGATATCACCGATAACACCCGTGACTCACAACCCCTAGCCGTTCTAGATTACTGTCGTCGTAGTCTTTTACCTCTTCGCTATGCCCAATGTGTGGTCGGTTTAAGCCGTGAAACAGATTTTTCCTCGGGCCAAGTCATGGAGAGTTGTATTAAAGCGGAGGATTTTCCCCGTAACTTGTACCCGACTGTGGCACCGCTACCGCCACAAAATCTAACACCGCCAGTGGCTGTCCCGAAGATTCCATCAACCGCCCCGGCTAATCCCATCAACTCGAACTCTTAAAAATCGGTTGATACCCCAACCCCCCTGATCTAGGCAGGGCTAATTTATTGTCGTTAGAGAAATTTGAGAAGCGGGGGGAGCTGGGGAAGCTGGGGGAGTAATTTATACTCGTACAGAAGGCTCAGGAATTGTCTCTGATTACCATGAATTAGCCCTGCCTGATCTAGGGGGGAGCAAAAGCTATGGGGAACCACGTTTAAAGAATGGGAAATTTGTGACCCTATCGCTCCTGATGGCTATTACGATTGATGAGCGAGTTGCATAGAAGCGATCGCAGAACCGATGTCTTGTAGCTTTTGAAGAGCATAACCTTCAGTCAGAAGAGATTCCGCCTTAGTAAAACCTGTGGCTAGATCGGGGCAGACACCACAACGCCATAAGTAAAATCCACCGTTCCAGATGGCCGTGGACATCAATTCCGTTGATTTGCCATGTAAGACATGCTGCATCTGTTCTATCAACTCGCGAGTGGAGTTAAGAGGTAATTCTGGATGGGCAAAACCATAGTCACGAGGATGCAGCAGAAGACGCTCAAAACCTTCACTCGCGTCCGGCTGGCTGATCGCAATAATCGCTGTGCGATCGCGTGGTAAATCACAACTTCCCTCTAATCCCTTAACCAGGGTGAACTTTTTTACCCCCCGCATCTCCAATGTTTCTCGAAAGCGTAGTTCAGTGGGAGGATGAACATACCCCGCTACTATATGCACATCTCCGCGATATGGCGACCAGATCAGTTCCATTGTGGCAAAAGGTGGACGTTTGCCAATTTGGTCCCGGTACGGCACTAATGCCTGTGCTTCAGGAAAATGTTGCGGCAGATAGATAAATCCCAAACCTGTTCCCTTAAATAATTGCTCAATCTGCGTTAGGGTTAACCTGGAAAAGTCCACGCCTAATCCTTGCCAAATCTCAATTAAGGGGATGCCATACTTCGTCGGCATACAATCCCCCCCATGCAGGATCACAGGTACTCCAGCCGTTGCTAAAATCAGAGCCGTGATTGGAGTGATGGGGGCAGTACGCGATCGCCCATCATAAGGCGTCCCTAAGACTGTCACGGTTTGAGATAACAAGGACGTTGTTCCAGCCTCTTTTCCCTTCTCAATGGCTGATGGCTGATTCCCGAAACCCTCTAGTTGTAGCTTGGGACCGATCTGCTCATACGCATCCAGCATTCCTGCCAATTCTTGGCTAGTGGGACGTTTAATCCGATGGGCAATCATAAATGCCCCAATTTGAGCCGGCGTTGCCTCCTCCAACAACATCATTCGGGTTGCTGTCGCCGCTTCCTCACGACTTAAATCCTCACCGGTATGGACGCCACTACCGACTTTCTTTAATAATTCTCTGAAAGCATTACTCATAGTAGATTTCCTCGGTGATTCTCAGCTTTGTGAGGACAAAATAATAATAGGTAGAAAGCCAGCTTATACCATTTTTGATTTTGGATTTTAGCTTTTGAGTGCTTTGTCAAAGCCAAAGTTCCAACACATTGAATGTGATCACTTAGGCTTCAATCGTATTATCTGTTAACCGTTAACCGTTAAGGGCTGACTGTCAAAGGATGTGTGAGACTGAGCCAGGGAATCCTGGCTAGTAATTGACTTGGCTGCCGATTTTTCCAGTTGACGCACGAGTTGACAGAAGTGCTGAATGGGAGGAATTTGAATACGGTCTTGGGTTGTAACCAACACAACCTGACGCGTCAAGATGCCATCCGAGTTGGGGGCATCGTTAACGATATTACCGGCGGCTGTTATTGAGGTTGGAAGACTGGTAACCGAGGCGCGCTCAGAGCTAAAGGCGATCGCTCGAATGGCTAAGGTTGAGTCTGTGCGAGCTTCTACTAAAGCCGATGCAGGAAGTAGAGCAATCAGTTCTCCCTGCCGGACAACCCCTCGAAAGGCATCCAGGGTATTTAACTCCATAACGGCGCGCAGCTTGGCTCCCTGTCGGGCAAACCGCTCTTGTACCAAGCGCTGCATACCATAGCCGTCTTTAAAGACGACTTGTGGATATTTGATCAATTCTGACCAAGGGACCTGTTCATATTGAGTCAGAGGATGATTCGACGCCATCAAGACTTCGACTGGTTCCTCGTAGAGAACATCAACGACCATTTCTGGACTAGCGGTTAAAAAGCGATTGTTCATCACAATCGCCACATCCACTAAGCCATCGCGGAGAACTTTTAGGGCGCGATCACTCCCCAATGCTGTTACCCGCAACTGTACCTCTGGGTAGTCGCGGCAAAATTTCTGTAACACTGGAGGCAAGTAATGAGCGCAGACTGAGTGAATCGCTGCGACACAGAGTTCAGGCTGCTTCCCAGCCATCAAATCTGCTAATTCTTGTGTTGCCGATTCCCACTCTTGACAAATTTTACGTGCGCGAGGTAAAAGATGCTCGCCTCCCAACGTTAACTTAGACTGAGCCGTGCGATGAAACAGTGGCAAACCTAACTCGGCTTCCAATGACTGGATTTGGCGACTGACTGTAGACTGAGTGATTTCACACTTGCGTGCCGCTTGTCCAAAACTGCCCGTCTCAGCAACAGCCAGAAAGGCTTGTAACTGCTCAATCCGCATGATTATGTAAATTAATTTACATTTTTAAGAATGCAATGACCATAACGGATTTATGATTCTAGTTTGGTAGAGTTTGATACAGGCTGATAGAAGTTTTAAGCCTATCAGGAGCGGATTGGAGGGAGAGAAATCCTTGAACTTGGTGAGTTGGCAGCAATGCGATGGCGTTTGCTCCGCTCACAGATTCCTGGTTTCTAGGTGTAAATAGCTATTTTTGGATTCAGGTAAAGAAATACTTAAAATTACCCCTGATTGAACAGGGGTAACGCTAACTGATAGGACAGCAAGCTAATATCCAAAGTTAATCGTTGCTTCACTATCTATCCCCTACTTTAAGACCTATGTCTAAATAGGTATCTCATAACTTAGCTGTTTAATGGACCCTACTTGAAAAAATCTTTGAGGAACTAGCCTTTATTTACTCTTGTTCGTATTATTGTTGTCCGTACTTTTCTTGATGTCTTGTTAGAAGCCGAATATATTTATCATTAGTTTTGGCTTGCTCCCATTTTTGCTTAAAGATTTCTGCACATTCAGCTTTTATGGGGTCTAATTCATTTGGTAAAATATCTTTCCTGGCTTTGGTTTGAGCTTCTTTCGAGGTTTCTTTTTGAGGATTATTCTTATATTTTCTGCCGCTTTTGTGATTGGCATATCGACGAGATCGGGTATAACCCATTTGTAAAAACTTGCGCGCCATATCTGCCCCGACAAAATCATCCTGATGAAGATAGTCCAGAAACAGGCCGTAGATTTTCTCGCTAGATTCTCTTGCTATCTCTGGAGTTTTAAAACGCCAATGGGGAAGAATTTCAGACTTATAAGGTTCTACCAACAGCACTCCTTGTTCACCCTTCCCGACTCGATACAGTTCAGGTGACGCACGAAAATCGATAGTTTTAAAATCTAAAGAGTAATCAAACGGAGTCACTGATTATTCATCTAAAATTCAACAATTTGTCAATGAAACGCTGGATGAGCGCATGAGAACTCTGGCTTAGTTTGGTTGTGCAAAAATTATCGCTTCTAAGCGAACCAGAGCTGTTTCCAGGTCATCATTTACCATTTGTACATCAAATTCATCAGCCGCCGCGATTTCTGCTTCAGCTCGCGTTAAACGTCGCGCGATCGCGTCTTCACTATCTTGACCCCGCTCGCGAATCCGCCGCTCTAGTTCGGCTAAACTGGGAGGCAAAATAAAAATACGCAAGGCTGTTGGGAAGGTTTGGTTAATTTTCCTCGCACCCACTACTTCAATTTCTAAAATAACGAGCCGGCCCTGTTGAACTTGTTGTTGAACTTGCAAGCGGGGCGTTCCATAGTAGTTGCCAGCATACTCCGTCCACTCAAGAAGCTCATCAGCCGCCACCATTTGTTCAAACTTGTCTCGACTGACAAAGTAGTAGTGCTGCCCATCAATTTCACCGGGACGGGGTTGGCGTGTCGTCGCGGAGATCGAAAAATATAGTTCTGGGTGGCGCTGAAGGAGTGTTCGCAACAATGTCCCTTTACCAACACCGCTGGGACCTGTTACGACGATGAGCTTGCCTGCTTGCATGTTGATGGGAGAGATGGTTTAACTAGGGCTGCTTTGACCATCTTTGCTGATCACGAAGCGATGAGCAACTGTTTCCGGTTGAATAGCCGAAAGAATGATGTGACTCGAATCTGTAATAATCACAGCTCTAGTGCGACGACCGTAAGTTGCATCAATGAGCTGTCCGCGATCGCGGGCATCGGTAATGATCCGCTTGATCGGGGCAGACTCTGGAGAAACAATCGCAACGACTCGGTTTGCCGATACGATATTACCAAAACCGATATTAATCAGTTGAATGTCCATGAAGAACTAGCGGGAAGAGCCGCGTAAGGAGCGATTTTCAGGATTCAATTTCCATGGTATATACAATAATTTAGCCTTACAAGGCTAAATTCCACAGAAAATCCTGATTTTAGCTTTTATTTTCCTCGATTTACCTTTGACATAGAACCAGTCTGGAGATAGATCTGTCGGCTACATCCTGACTTTCTTCTACTAAAGGCGGTTGTCTTTTGTGTCTCACAACCCTAGGCTCCTAGTCTTCAAGGTCGGCTGAACCTGTAATAGTCAGAAATCTTCACCATAAATTTATAAAAAGTTACTTAAGATTAATCTTTTGTAAAACCATATCCCAGGTAAGCTCTATAAATAAAGGGAAGGTTTATGCTGACAAGAGAAAAATCTTGAACTAAATCAAGAATAAAAACTATTGGGATTAATTTCATTCACAAAATTTTCACTTATTTAAGTTGAGATCATAAATAGGATTTTGCAATTACCGTGCAAAAATAGAGTGAAATTATGGGTGTATGTCAATCATTTTTTCCAATCGTTTTGGCAACATTGGGACTATCTTTATCACCCTTGGCTGCGAATGCAATCGGGTTCAGTACAGTTTCAGAAGCCGAGCTGAAAGCCTTGATGAGCCAACCCACCTTTGTCGCCGGAGGTCAGTTTGGCAGTCTCGTACTGGAAAATGAGGCTCAGGCTGATTTCAGCGTTGATTTTGTCTGGCAGCCGGGGGGAAAGCAACCATTTGATTTAAGTTACGACGGTTTACGGGTCAAGTATACAGTTGGAGAGACAACCCTAGAAACTCAAAGCAATGGCTTTTTGAAAGATATTTTTATTTACACAAAAGC
>DATNQL010000077.1:0-2188 GCA_036704025.1 Stenomitos sp. | reverse complement strand
AAAAAGCCGCTAAAATAGGGCTAGATGGATCGTTACAAGTCGTTCCTTACTACAACAAGCCACCACAGTCAGGACTGTATCATCATTTCCAGGCGATCGCGCAAGCCTGTCCTGACCTTCCCTTGATGCTTTACAATGTTCCGAGCCGCACCGGTCAAAATCTCCAACCGGAGACCGTTGCCCGCTTAGCCGAAATCCCCAACATTGTAGCGCTCAAAGAAGCCAGTGGTAACTTTGACCAGGCCAGTCAAATTCGGCGTTTGACACCACCTGATTTTGCTCTTTACTCTGGAGATGATTCCTTTACCCTAGCCATGCTGGCCATTGGAGGCACTGGAGTAGTCAGTGTTGCCAGTCATTTAGTGGGTCAAGATCTGCAACAGATGATCCAATCGTTTGAAGCGGGGAAAATCGTTAGAGCAAGGGAAATTCATCTAAAACTTTTCCCTTTATTTAAAGTCTTGTTCTGCACGACCAACCCCATCCCTCTCAAAGCAGCACTGAAACGGCAAGGTTGGGACGTAGGTTCCTCACGTCCTCCCCTCTGTGATCTATCAACGGAGTTTAAAGAAGAGTTAGAAAAAGTTCTGATTGAACTTGCTTTGCTTTAAAAAGCTCGGATATTACTCTCTACAACATTTTCACCATAACCCTATAAACGGAATCAATCTTACCTATGAATGGCTCTTAATAGTCTTAATACTTCCTTTCCTACCTCTGTTGAAAGACCCAAGGGGAGAGGATAGATAAAAAAGAAAACATATGGCTCAGGCATCATCTCCTCTGTTCGTAGTGAGACTAGAACAATTATTGGTCGAAGACGAGGAATGGAAAGTTTTGGCATGATGCCTGCGGCTTGGCATCACCATACGTTGTTATCTACCAACTGACTGTTCTGTTTGTTTTGCATGGTTTTGAATTCCGTAAACAAAGATAAACGCATACCTCAAAGGAGGCAAATGACTAACAATAAAAAATCTGCATCAGCCTTAAAAATTATTCCCTTGGGCGGATTGCATGAAATTGGAAAAAACACCTGTATTTTAGAGTGCAACGACGAAATTATCCTGGTAGATGCAGGGATTGCTTTTCCCAACGATGAAATGCACGGGGTGAATATTGTTCTGCCCGATATGACCTATCTACGGGAAAATCGCCACAAAATTAAAGGGATGATTGTCACCCATGGTCATGAAGACCATATCGGCGGCATTCCCTATCACCTCAAGCAATTTGATATTCCCGTTATTCATGGGCCACGTCTAGCCATGGCGTTGCTACAAGGCAAACTGGAAGAAGCTGGAGTGGCCAATCGCACGGTATTGAAGACCGTTAGTCCCCGTGACATGGTACGAGTGGGCACTGCCTTCGTAGTGGAATTTATTCGCAATACTCACTCCATGGCGGATAGTTTCACCATTGCCATCCACACCCCACTGGGTGTCGTGATTCATACAGGTGATTTTAAAGTTGACCATACACCCGTCGATGGCGAGTTTTTTGATTTCCAACGATTGGCGGAACATGGGGAAAAAGGCGTACTCTGCTTACTCAGTGATTCAACCAATGCGGAAGTCCCAGGACACACCCCTTCAGAGAGTGCAGTTTATCCCAATCTAGACCGCGTTTTTGCTCAAGCACCGGGACGGGTACTGATCACAACCTTTGCCTCATCAGTTCACCGGGTGAATATCATTTTGCAGCTTGCCCAGAAACACAAACGGGTTGTGTCAGTGGTTGGGCGCTCCATGCTGAATGTAATCGCTCATGCTCGTAATCTAGGTTACATTAAATGCCCGGATAGCTTGTTTGAGCCATTGAATGCCGTGAGCAACTTACCTCCAGAAAAGGTCGTGATTCTAACGACCGGTTCTCAGGGTGAACCGATGGCGGCCATGACGCGAATTGCCAATGGCGAACACCGACAAATTAAAATCAAGCAGGGCGATACAGTCGTATTCTCCGCGAACCCCATTCCTGGCAACACAATTGCTGTGGTGAATACCATCGATAAGCTGATGATGCAGGGAGCCAATGTCATCTATGGTCGTGATAAGGGAATTCATGTTTCCGGTCACGGCGCACAGGAAGACCAGAAGTTGATGTTATCCCTCACTCGACCGAAATTCTTTGTGCCAGTTCACGGCGAGCATCGGATGCTAGTGCAACATGCCAAGATGGCTCATGC
>DATNQL010000076.1:0-11878 GCA_036704025.1 Stenomitos sp. | reverse complement strand
CCGTGAGTCACCCGGTTCCCCTTCCCAAATCAACGCCGCTTTATTCCGACGCCATGTCGTGAGATGTCGGTCAAGACAGTTGTGACTAATATTAATCTTTCCCCCAGCAAACCACTTAGCAAACGGGGGCTGCCAGTCAAGTACGGTATCCCACTTCTGGAACCAGTCCAACTCTGTTTCCGCTAAATCGGCCCAAAACTTCTGGGGATCAGCTTTCGCCTTATCGTAGAGTTGTTGATACTCGTCCAAGCTCTTGATGTGAGCTTTTTGGGAAAACTCAGCAGAGGGTGGGAATAAACGCTTTTCTTGAAGGATGGATTCTATCGTGGGCTGAGACATCTGTGTTTATTGTCATTGGCTTTATCATTGAAAACCATTCTGGAGGCAGATTTACCCAAAAATAGTTTGAATTTCATTAAGAAAAACGAAGGGTGACAAACCACTAACCAAGAGTGCTGATCCGTTCCAACGATTACCCTTTCCTGCCACCTGATAGAGATTGTCCCGTCGTCTGTTCAATGTACTCTAAAAGTTGTCGATAAGCCTCTGGATTATTCTGCGGATGAATCACAACTGAGACTTTGCCATTGGGTAGCGAAAACCTGAGCCGACCGTTTTCAGCACCAGCAAAACTACTGATGCCGTCTAGATTAACGACATAAGTATTTCGCTCAAACACAAATTTAATCCAAGTGTGATGCATAAGTACGGTAGGTTGCTTCAACGCCACGATCAGTCGGCTAAATCGGCATTGTTGACGCGCTTGCCCAGCCGGATCGATCAACGCTAAAACTTTGAATCATAATGCACGAGAGAGTATAAGCTGTCACGCTTTTAAATGGCTTGTTGAGACGGACGCGGGGACGCACAGAGGGGAGACACCCAGAGGGATTGACGGTTCGTCCTCTAACTAAACAATATGCAAATTAAATACACAACAACTTAGCCGCGATTGCCCTCTCACACAGGCTGAGGAGTGTGCCCGACAAACCAGTAGAATTGACCCTTTATGAGATTATGATGATTTCCGGCAACGGTATGACCAACAGAAATACGGATCAGAACCAGAAAGCCGATCGCTGCTTCATGCCCAGCGACTGTACCCTTAACGATAGGGAATAGCCGATGGCAACTCTGCCACGAAGTGATTGACTTGACAATTTCTCCAAATGCAGTTATTAAAGTTAAGTTGTTTTCAGTGCGTCAGTGTAAAGCGCAGTGATCGCATCGCCCTTGCTCAGGATGGGAGATCAGTCGATACCGTAACAGTCACTTACAAGACTGATGCTCTGACTCTGCAATGTTCATCAACTCTTTAGCCAATCGAGTTTTTAAGGTCTCTGAAAAAGTACCACTCCGTCTTCTGCTGGTGGTGCCATTCGTCCTCCAGATCTTTGCCGTGGTCGGAGTGACAGGGTGGATCTCCTTACGCAGTGGGCAGAAAGCCGTTCAGGATGTCACCACTCAGTTACACCGAGAAACCACCCAGCGCCTGGAGCAGCATCTCAATTCTTACCTGAAAGTCCCTCAAATCGCCAACCAGCTCAATGCCGATGCGATCAATCTTGGTTTGTTGAATATCAACGATTTGCCGACGTTAGAGCGCTACTTCTGGAATCAACTGCAAACCTTTGATTCCCTAGGATACTTGGCATTAGGCAAAGAGAATGGGGACTATGTTGAGGTTTGGCGTCAGAACGACGGGCAATTTTTAGTCAGGGTGAAGGATGGGACGACGGGTACATCCCGTCATACCTATACCCTTTCCCAGGAGGGAACACGAGGGAAGTTTTTAGAGAGCGAACCCAATTATGACCCTCGGCGGCGAACCTTTTATCAAACGGCGGTAAAAGTGGGGGGGGCGACTTGGACGGATGTCTATTTATGGATTGACAATCGAGAACTCAGTACCGATGCCGTCCGCCCCATTTTTGACCGCACCGGAACCCTACAAGGAGTGTTGGATGCGGGTTCCAGCCTTTCCCAGCTCGGTGGCTTCTTGCAGCGCTTAAAGATTGCGGAGACGGGACAGACTTTTATTATGGAACGCTCTGGAGAGTTAATCGCCACCTCGACACCCGAGAAACCTTTTTTCATTGAAGACGGTACGACAAAACGCCTCCAGGCATCCAAAAGCCGCAATGCCTTAACTCGACACACGGCTCGGTATTTAACCCAACGCTTCGGCAACCTGTCTCAGATTAACAGCAGTCAGCAGTTGACGTTTACAATTGACCATCGACGACAATTTCTGCGAGTCACCCCCTTGAGAGAAGGGAACAATGAATTAACCGATGCGGCGCTGCTGCCTGACTGGCTGATGGTGGTGGTTGTGCCTGAGACGGATTTTCAGGAACGCATTGATCAAAACACCCGCTCGACGATGGTGCTTTGTTTCGCTGCCTTGGTGTTCGCCACTCTATCGGGATGTCTAACGTACCACTGGATTACTCAGCCTATTTTACGTCTGGCGACGGCGGCTACGGCTTTGACAAGAGGGGAATGGAACCAGACGGTACCAATTGAGCGCTGTGATGAACTCGGTGTTCTGGCAAGAGCATTTAATCACATGGCTCAGCAGTTACAAGCTTCATTTGTCACTCTTTCTCAACGCCAAGCCACTCTGGCGGAAGCCCAACGAATCGCTCATGTGGGGAGTGGGGAACTGGATGTAACGACGAAGCGGATTGCGGGATCGGAAGAACTCTTGCGAATCTTTGGCTTGCAACCGAGGGAGACGCCCTACCATTACAGCGAATATCGGCAACAGATCCATCCAGAGGATGTAGACGCTGTCACTCAAGCCATTGCTCACCTCATCCAACAAGGGCAACCTTGTGATTTTGACTGTCGCCTGCAACGACCTGATGGTTCGATTCGATATATTTCTACTAAGGGGCAACCGACTGTTGATCGCCAAGGGCAAGTCATTCGGTGTTTTGCCACGGTGATGGATATCACCGATCGCAAATTGGCGGCACAAGCGTTGCAACAAGCCAAGTTAGATTTAGAAATCCGGGTGCAAGAGCGCACCGCCGAATTGAGCCAAGCCTTGGAGCAGTTGCAGCAATCGGAAATGCAACTCAAGGCACAAGCCCTCCAGCTACAACAAGCCTTATCCGAGCTGCAACAAACCCAAGCACAACTGATTCATACGGAAAAAATGTCCTCCCTCGGGCAATTGGTAGCGGGGATTGCCCATGAAATTAACAATCCGGTGAGCTTCATTTATGGCAATCTCTCCCACGCGAAGGATTACACCACCGACCTTTTCCGAGTATTGCAGCTTTATCAGAAGCACTATCCTCTCCCACCACCGAGCATCCAGCAGGAAATCGAAGCGATTGAGTTGGATTTCTTGATGGACGATTTTCCCCAGTTACTGGCTTCCATGCAAGTGGGTGCGGAGCGCATTCGTGAGATTGTGCGATTACTCCGGAATTTTGCCCGCTACGACGAGGCTCAGATGAAAGAGGTGAATATCCATGAGGGGATAGATAGCACCTTGATGATTTTGCAAAGCCGACTTTGTGAAATTATGGGATATCCGGCGATTAAGGTGATTAAGGAGTATGGAGAGTTGCCCCTGGTGGAGTGCTATGCCGGTCAGATGAATCAGGTGTTTATGAATATTCTTAGCAATGCGATCGATGCTATTGCGGCTCGCTGCGCGACTCAGGCGTCCCTAGAAAACAGAGTCAGGCGTCCGCAGGCAGAGGAAGGGTTTGTCCCTTGTATTAAGATTTGCACGGGGATGCTGGAACAGAGGAGTCCAGAGGATGGACATCAAGGGTTATCCCTCAGCCCGCGCCTGTTGATTCGGATTTCTGACAATGGTTGCGGGATGGGCGAGTCCTTACGTTCTCGGATTTTTGACCCATTTTTTACGACTAAACCGATTGGGGCGGGTACGGGGTTAGGTTTAACCACGAGTTACCAAATTGTGGTAGAGCATCACAAGGGGCGGTTAGACGTGAGCTCCCGAGAGGGACAAGGTAGCGAGTTTGCGATCGAGCTGCCGCTTCGACCCTATGAGGGGCAGCGGGGAGAAAAAGCTTAACAATTCTCTTATAATTGACGGTAGATGCGCTTCTCTCAAGGACACTTGGCTCGTAGCTGATCGCAAACAGACTGTGAGATGAATCGTTCAGGCAATGCCAAAGCGCAGTGCGATCGCTTGCACCAGTTTCACAATTTCAAACGACACGAAGACACTAAGAATGACTGTCACTAAATTATTCAGGAGACGGGTGTTGCCATAGCCAAAGAGAGAGGCGACAAATTTGAGGACAACAAGGAATAACCCGATCAGAACAGCAATTTGCAGAGGCGTCATATTTCTCTTTCTGAGCAACAATCAACTATTGAACGACCTTTTGCCGTTCTTGGCAAACTCTCAGGGATAACTCCTAGAGGGTGTGATGGGAATGTCCTGAAGATGCAATGGCACTCAACTCGGCTCATCGAAGAGTCCGACACGTTAATTCTGGTAATTGGATAATAGCTGAGTGGCGGCGGTGATCGATGGTTTTGCCGCTGATGGGGATGCCGACTGATACTCAGAAAGATTGGCAATCGCCCACAGACAGGCGGTAATGAAAATACTAGAGAGTAGACGCCTCTTCATAGCTACCTCGTCTCCATTGTTTTACCTATCTAGTTACTTATCTCTCTGGGAGTGGGAAGGTTATGCAGAGAGTGGGGGAGTGGGAGAAACACCGACAACAGAACTGGTAGATGATTTCTGCCCGTCGGCACCCGGTTAAGCTGTTACGCATTTAATTTGTATACCTTCACACCCCACACCCCTTTCAAAAATTTTTATATGCAATTTAGATGCGCCGCCGCTTAGCTGCATAAGCTAACTGGGTTCAGAGTTAGATATGACTGAGAGAACAAACTCTGATGCCAACTCAGCCATTAAATCCAGTCTTAGGGAGGTGAAACCAGTGAACGAGAAAGCTAAGGTTGAGGTTTATCTCTTACTTCAGGACAAGGAGAACATCGCTCACTCAGCCTTCAGTTGCAAGTGACTCGATGATGCGAACCTTGCTTAAAGACACGGTTCAGTAGTGATACTAGAGGATCTGTCACCCCATTTAAATTGCAATGAGTGCTGCATCGAGATACTGGACAATGGTAAAAATTGAGGCGGCTGGAAAACGCAAAACTCAGGACATTCCATCGGTGAAGACGTTTTTCTTAGCTTCATTTCCGGAATTTACGCCTGAAAGCGAAGTCCCGGATGCTCTAATCCAGCGTCAACTGCTGCATTGGATGCGAGAAGCGACTGAACCAGGAACGAACGATACCAGTAAGAGCTATTTATCAGAACTTTGTCTCCTATGCTTTATCTCTATCCAAATCGAGCGTGTTTGCCTGCAATTGGAAGCGCAGTTTGGCACTGAACATGGCTTTACCTGTAACGATTTACTACGCTGTGTCTTAGATGACGACAGCCGCCGATTGAGGAGAAACGCACCCCCTTCTGTCTCGACGTCTTATCAATCTCTGCCTCAAGAAATTCTGCAAAGCTTTAATCCAGAGCAAAGCAGTTTAGCTACCTGGACAACCCGATTGGTAAAGCATCACCGAGAACTCAATACTTTTTTGCTCGAACACGGCGTTTATCTCGTCAGTGATTGGGCCATTCTCAACGATACCAATTCCAAACAAATTCAGCGGATTTTTTCACAGTTTCACCAACTGACATCGTTTGAAATTGAGCAGTCCAAACAACTTCTAGATAGCTACCACGCCGTCTATCGGGCGCAACGCCTCCAATCACGACAACAGGGAATCAAGGGACAGTGCCTGCCACCGACGAGGGAGCAACTCGAACAAATGGGAATTCGTTTATTCACTCAAACCGGGGAGCGGTTTCGTCCTGAAACCATCATGGCAAAACTTCAAGAAATGGCTTCTCGCTTAAGAGAGTACCGAATATATGTTCGAGGTGGCTCTCTTCCTACAGATTCTATGGACGCCCCTGTTAATAGTAAGGCTTCATCTGATCGGGCCTGGTTCCGTGATTTTATCGACGACCGAAACACTACTGATGAGCAAACCGAGTTTTTACTCTCTTACCGCCAACAATTCATCCGTTGTTTAGACCAAGCCATCGCTAAAATTACTGAAGAGAAAGCCCGAAAATTAAGCCAAAAAAACGCCCAAAAAGCCCAAAATTTCCTCACCGCCTTGCAGTTATTCCACTGTCAGGGAAAGTCTATGGGGGATATTGCCAAAGCTGTCAATTTACAAGCCCAATTTCACGTCTCAAGATTATTGCAATTGAAATCCTTTCGTGCTGATATCCAACAGCAGTTCTTCGTTCTATTACGCGATCGCGTGATCGAACAAGCCAAAATCTACGCTGATCCGGAACGCCTCAATGCTCTTAGTAAGCAACTTGAAGAGGCTCTCGACGAGCAAGTGACTCAGCTCATCCAAGAAGCAGCCACAGAAGCTTCTACAGCCACTGGCACTAAAAACCAAACGACAAGCACAAGTCTCTTTGCCGAGAGACTTTGCCTCTACCTCGATACTAGGAGATCCAACAATGACTAATTCCTCAAATCGTACTGCCCCAATGTGGCTTGATTTTGATGTTTTGCCCACCGAAGCCATCAACTTATCACCTGCTGTTTTTGACCAAGCCTTAAACTTGAGTGCTCAAATTCCCCATGAAGAACGGCAGTGGCAGACTTATCTCAATGCGCTAGCACTCGGCGGTTTTGAGGAATGGTTGGGATCGCGAGCCACAGATTTAACTTTGAATAAACAACAATGTACCGTTTTGCAGCCCTTTATGGCTAATGCCATTGATGCCGTGAGCCATTTGCAAGTGGGGCAATTTAAACTTTGTTTGATTGCTATAGGTAGCCTGACGGATGAAGAAGTCACTCTCCCCAGAGCGGTTGTCGATTTACCCGAATTTGCGGCGCATTTCTATGTTTTGGTAGAAGTGCAAGAAGAGCAAGAAACGGCCTTGGTTCAAGGTTTCTTATCTTACAACCAGTTGATGAATCAACGCGATCAAGGTTATTTGGAGGCTCAAGAAGACTGGACTTATCAACTCCCTTTAAACGGGTTTGAACACAATCCAGACCGTTTATTGCTGAATTTGCGCTGTCTAGAACCCACCGCTATCCCCTTACCGGAAAGCGTGAATCAGCGCTCGATGCAGTTAGCGCGTAAGCGTTCGGAACTAGAAGCTTTATTGCCTAATTTACAAACCGTGGATCGTCAATTGTGGCAGGTATTGACGTGGGAACAAGGAACATTAGTGCTCACCAATCCGGAATTACTCAACTGGGTGTATCAATTACAACAGCCAGCCGGACAACCACAGCCACTCACGGCAATCAAAAAACACCTCGCAGACACCCTGCAAATGGTTACCCAACCAGCCATGAATGCTGGGCTATGGTTATTAGGTGAACTCGATGAGTTGGCACAAGAATTGTCGTGGGTGCTGCTACCCAGCTTGGCTCCAATGAGGGCGATGCGATCGCCGATGGAGGAATTTCAAGCCATTGTCACCCAATTGCGGCAGACGGAAGTCGAGATTCCTTTAGAAGCGCGGGGAGCTTATCGAGATTTGCGGTTGGCGGGAATGCCCTTACGCCTGTATGCTGTCACATGGCCGTTGCTCTCTGGCTCGATTCCTGAATGGACGTTATTACTCGTGTTAGGGGCTACCCCAGGGACTCATTTACCCACCGGTTTGCAATTACGAGTCAGCGATCAAACGGGCATCTTAGTAGAACGGATGCTAGATGCACAACCGCGTCATGCCTATTTCTTTACCCGTGTGGTAGGGACTTGGGATGAGAAGTTTATCGTCACCGTCAGCTTACCATCCGGGATCGAACAGACCTTACCTCCCTTTAGTTTTAATCCCCAAGATCAATAGAAAGCTTGCATAAAAGGCTGATACAAGACAGATAAGTATTCTAGCAGGGGAGAAAAATTGGCTTTTGTCAGGGCTTTAGTACAAGTATAAGTGCATATCCTTTCAAAGGTCAGAGGTATACCCAATTGAGTAAAAAATCGGCTATCAGTTGAGGGAGAACTTTGACCATGCAATCTTGTCTTTATGAGCAAGCTGAAGCGAAATGCGGACGACAGTATGAACCGGGTGAAGGATTCTATCGCCTTGCATGGGAGAATGATCGCTCTCAAAAGAGTCAAAAGGCTCACCCAAAGAGCCTCTCCCACCAGGACAGTGCCCAATTTCATCCCATTAGCCACGACAGGGCATCGAGTGTCCCATCAACGTTGGACACAAACTCCACAATTGGGCATCGCCGAGCACCACAGACGATAGCCCCAACAACCGAACACACAGCCAACGCTTACGTTACGAGCGAATTACTGAATCAGGGAAGCTCCAGCCCAGAAAATTTCGTCCTTCCCCAACGTGCTGAGCGACAGGATGATTCCAGTCAGCTACAAGCCAGCCTCAAGGTGTTGCAACAAGCTTTAACCATCGCCCAAGCTCAAAAGAACCGGGCAACGCAAGTTAACATCCTCAAACGCATCGGCATTATTCACTGCAAACTCGGAGAACACGCTTGGGGCATTAATTGTCTAAAGCAATCTTTGCAATTGGCTCAATCCTTGGAGAATCCAGTGATGGTGAGTGTGATTCTCAATTACTTGGGAGCCGCCTATCGCCAAATCGGTCAAGAATACAAGGCGCTGAAGGTTTATTTACGAGGTTTAGAGATTCTCAAAACCATCGGTAACAAGGCGGGTGTTGCTCTTTTACTCAATCACCTAGGAGCCGTTTACAACAGTTTAGGTCAGTTGGAGCAGGCACTGTCCTGTTCTCGTCAAGCCCTGGAAGAGTTTCAGAGCTTAGGAAATTCGCTGGATGGAGAAGGGACAGCTCTGCACAATATTGGGGACATTTATTTGCAGATGAAGCGGTATCGTCAGGCACTAGCCTTCTTTACGCAAGCGTTAACGAGTTACCAAAAACTCAGTCACCGCAAGGGTGAGGCGAAGGTTCTAGAGAGTATTGCCACAACTTACGTCCGGCTCAACCAAAATCAACAGGCGATCGAACTGTATCAGCAAGTTTTAGAAATTCGGCGGGAGGTGGGTGATTTACCAAACTTTGAAGCGAGAACCATTGATTACATTGGGGCTGTTCACTACAAGATGGGCCATCGTTCTCGTGCTTTGTGGTATCACCTACAAGCTTTAGGGATTTTGCAAGCCTACAATTACACCGCTAGGATTGATCGATTTCTCGATGATACAGTGGCGATCGCTAAGTTACTCCAAAATTTAGTTAGTGTCTATGAGCGTCTGGGTTTAAAGGCTCAAGGCATAAAGTGCCACCAAGAGGCTCAAGAGATTATTAAAACCTTCGGGGAACATGCCTGTGAAGAGGCCATTTGCAATTTTTTGAATCAACACCCTTAGAGCACAAGGCAAGGCTGGCTGTTTCGGTGACAACTCTTGCATAAGTCCTATACGGCTGAGAGATATAAAGATGAGTACACCATTGGCTTTCCAGTTGCTAAAGGATGAGAAGTATGCATTTCCATCACAGCTTGAGTACAAATACTCTACAGATCATTCATGATTGATATAGGGCAGAAGAAGCATTAAAATCCTAGCCTCAACGTGAGTTTGAGATTTTGAATTCGGACTGATTAAAAAAAGACTAATCCGCAGTTGCGTTCAAACATAGTAGTTGAGACAGACGCTCCCGACGCGGAGACAATGAATCTTCTACGTATGAATGCAACTTGGTATAAAACAATTTTTTGGAAACGGGTGCATTGTTAATCATCGTCATCTCCAACCCGACATTGATATGAGCCAAAGTGCTTCCATTTTCTACCTCAAAGTCCAACGCATCGAGCAATTTTGTCTATTTGAGTTGTCTTGGGGACAAGGACAGCAACTTAACGTGACGCTTCCCTACCCTGAAACCCTCACCACACTCTACGCCGAGTGGAGAACCGATTATCTCAATTTTTATCAGACAGGGTTACGGGGAAGAGTGGCGGAAAACGGCACCATTGCTCCCCCCCCAGTGGATTGGCACGCCAAACTCGTACAATCGGAAGCCAAGTTACTCTATGAATTTCATCACTGGCTGCGTCAGGGCGAGTTATTTGAAATTCGCTCGGTTTTAGCTCAAGCGGTGAGTGAGGGAAACTGGAGCTCCGACGAGGGTGAAAGAAACGCAGAACCAGGGAAAGCCAAAAGTACACCCTTTGTTGAGGTTTTCCTCACCTGCAACCCCTTAGATTTAGCCCGGTTACCCTGGGAAGCGTGGGAAATTGGCACAGAGTTTGCCCGTCCGGGGCGAATTCGCATCGTCCGTATGCCTGCCAATATTCACAAACAATCCATCCAGCCCAAGAGTCGCCGTCGTCGGACGAGGATTTTAGCGATTTTGGGGGATGATACAGGGTTAGATTTTAAAGTGGATCAAGCTGCGGTGCGATCGCTCAAGTCCATCGCTGAGGTTCACTTTGTCGGCTGGCAACCCGGACAGGATGGGGGCGAACTCAAAGCCCAAATTATTGAGACGATCGCCGATGAACGGGGCTGGGATGTGTTATTGTTTGCCGGTCACAGTAATGAAGCCGATTTAATTGGAGGGAAATTAGGGATTGCTCCCGGTGTCTCCCTATTCCTCAACGAAATCGAACAGTCCCTATTACTTGCTAAAGAACGGGGATTGCAGTTTGCCCTGTTTAACTCTTGCAACGGACTCGACATTGCCAATGCCCTGATTAGTTTAGGGTTGAGTCAGGTTGCCATTATGCGCGAACCGATTCACAATAACGTTGCCCAAGAATTTCTCCTACGGTTTCTCCAGTGTCTCGCGGAGTACAAAGAGGTTCACGAGGCAATGCTTACGGCATGTCAGTACCTCAAGTTAGATAAACACCTAACTTATCCCAGCGCTTACCTGATTCCATCTCTATTTCGCCATCCCGATGCCCCCCGGTTTCGTCTGAAACCCTTTGGCATTAAGGAAACCCTCAAGCGCTGGCTACCGACTCAAAAAGAAGCGATCGCTTTAACCGCCTTTGCCTTAATGATCTGGCAGCTACCGATCCAAGGCAATTTGTTAGAGCGACGGGTATTCATCCAAGCGATATATCGCCAACTCACCCATCAAGTCCCAACCCCCAAGCCCCCTCCTGTCCTTTTAGTACAAATTGACGACGACTCCCTGCAAAAGGCCAAAATTCCTTATCCTGCGGTTCCCATGGATCGCCGCTATTTGGCACAATTGGTGGACAAGGCGGCGGCACTACAAGCTAAAGTAGTCGGCGTCGATTATCTTTTGGATCGCCCTCAACCCCAAAAGGAGAACGATGTCAAACTGGCTCAGTCGCTGCGTTCCGCCGTAGAACGGCAGGGAACTTGGTTTGTGTTTGCCACCACGCCCAATGATACGGGAGGCTGGTTTGAGGTTTTGCCCGAACTTGCCCAGCCCAATTGGAGCTTACAAGGCGATGTTCTGGTTCTGGGCAACCATCTTAAACATATGACGCTGGTGCCGATGCAGAAGTCTGATCCCCGGCGCGTACCCTTTTCTTACCTGTTGGCGTTGGCTTATCGGCTCAACCAGGAGTCTGCCCAAAAGCCGCCTCAGCCCCAATTGCAATCTACCAATGATTTGCACTCAACGCTGATGACTTATGCCCACAAAACGACAGGCAAAGATTATCGGGATGTATTCTCCCCCAAAGCTCACTTACATCCGATCACTAACTTTGCTTATCTGTTACGTCAAATGTGGATGCACCCGATTATTGATTACTCGATTCCGCCGGATCGCGTCTACCAACCCCTACCGGCTTGGAAGTTTCTAGAGAGTTCAGCCGCTTCCCTACCC
>DATNQL010000075.1:0-6738 GCA_036704025.1 Stenomitos sp. | reverse complement strand
CCCTACGAGTCAGGAAAGAACAGCGATCGCATATTACCTACTTGAGGATTGAGGAAAGATAAAGGGATTAGAGGCGATCGCGCTGACTATCTAAATATTATTCCTCGGCAAGGAGAGTCTTGCTGGAAAAAAAACCATCTTTATTGGAATACCCGTTGTCTCAATCCCCAACTGACAATATTCTTGAGGAGGTGACCCTCCCGTTAGCTAAGTTATAATGAGCATCAACTCAGTAAGAGCGCGCTTAATTTCTAACATCAAAACTCCCTGCTTCGCTTCCTTATCTGCTAGGACAAGAAAGACGGCATCCGCACCACAACTCGTCAAAATGCTAAATCCTTCCTGACCGTGAATATAGACCCGATCCATTTCACCCCTGCCGAGTTCTCGACCAATTCGTTCACCCAAAGACAGCATAGCGGCAGACATCGCTGAAACCCTTTCCTCATCCATACTACCGGGTAAGCAGGAAGCCAAGGGTAAGCCATCGGTCGTAACCATGGCTGCCCCTTGAACATTAGAGGTTATTGAAACAAAATTTTGCAGAACATTGCCCAGTTTTTGCGTATTGATTGCCATTATTGCACTCCTGTCAAATTTTAGACAGTTTGACTGAATGAATGTGTAATAGTATTCGGTGTAGAAAGCGGTGTGTCGATATCTGACTGATAATTCCAAAACTCCAGATTTTTACTCAGTTATGGCTTAACTGAATCAAGGATTGATCCAACTTTTTCTAGGCAATTAATCTAGGATGATGTACTCAATCACATCATGAGTACTACCCCGTAAGACTGAACCGATTTGTTTTCCTTGTAAACGTTTGCCCAAAAAAGCTTCTAAAAAACCCTGAATTGCCCCTAGTGTATAGGTACACAGACGGGGTGAATTTTCAGGTTCACCAGAAGAACAAAAGGTTTCTTTGGCATACACTCTGTAGGCTGTACCGTCTTGCTCTATCTTGTCAATAATGCACAGTCGGCTTCCTTCTTTGCCTAAAAGATAATTAGCCTTGTCTCGAATTTCGTCCAGAGACAAAGCAATACCTTTCTTCACCAATCCAAGTTCTTCAATGGAATTTTTGCCTTGCTTTCGACCGGCGGCAATCATCGCAATGGCTGCCGTTCTTTCGCCGATTGTTTCTTCCATTCCTGTGAGGATTGCCTTCAGAAAGATAATACTGCTAAAATCTCCCAGTTCTTGACGTAAGATATTCGGTTCTACAGACATAAAATACATCCCCGACCCTCTGTAGTAGTCCAGTTAGATGGAGGCATTAATACGTATTAACCCTTTTCCATATAATTATAGATTTAATTATCAAGAATGCGTAAAATCTAAGCACAACTTTAATAAGGTTGCAATTAGCTAGCAACTCGGTTCGGTTTAAAAATATAAAGATTCGTAAAATAAAGTTGTATATAAAAACACGATTTTTCTTAAACCAAGCCTCAATCATCCCAACCCAAAAATAAAGGGCGGACTCATCGCCCGCCCCATCTCTAGAGCATTATGCTTGCTCTAACACGAAAACAAAACTTATCTCTATACAGTTGCCGTTGTCGGTGCCTCAACATCACCACCAGTAGCCGTGACAACAGTAGCATTGGATGGATGAATTTCAGGATGATACAATCCTGCTCCGATTGGGCAACCCCGGTAAGCCAAGGTGTACAATTCCTTCAAATCCCGAATCAGGGGATAGCGTGGGTTTGCACCCGTGCATTGGTCATCAAACGCTTGGTCTGCCATCTCTTCCACTTCTTCGTAGAAGGCTTTATCATCGTCTGAAAGCACTTCCTTAATCGTCAACGGAATATCTAGCTGACGCTTGAGTTCTTCAATCGCATCCACAAGTTTCTCCACCTTCTCTTCTTCCGTATTACCCCCTAAATTCAGGTAATCGGCAATCCGAGCATAGCGCCATTTGGCATTCGGATACTTATATTGTGGGAAAATCGCTTGCTTAAACGGCACATCTGTCGCGTTGTAGCGGATGACGTGGGAAATCATCAACGCATTCGCTAAACCGTGAGGAACATGGAACGTAGAACCCAGTTTGTGCGCCATTGAGTGACAGACTCCCAGGAAGGCATTCGCAAACGCCATCCCCGCCATCGTTGCAGCGTAGTGTACCTTCTCCCGTGCCTTCGGGTCTTTTGCCCCGTTTTGGTAAGCACTGGGTAGATACTTAAACAGTAACCGAATCGCCTCTAATGCCATACCATTGGTAAACTCCGAGGCGAACACCGAGACATAAGCTTCCAGCGCGTGAGTTAAGGCGTCAATACCCCCGTAAGCTGTCAGCTTCTTCGGCATATTCATCACCAACTCCGGGTCTACGATCGCCATATTCGGAGTTAGGGCATAATCAGCTAGGGGGTACTTAATCCCCGTGCGCTCATCCGTCACTACAGCAAACGGCGTCACCTCCGAACCCGTTCCCGATGTGGTGGGAATGGCAACCATCATCGCCTTCTCACCCAGTGCTGGCAACTCATACACCCGCTTGCGGATATCCATAAACCGCATCGCCAACCCTTCAAATTCTATCTCTGGGTGCTCGTACATCAGCCACATCACCTTCGCTGCATCCATCGGTGAACCGCCACCCATTGAGATAATCACATCCGGATTGAAGGTATTCATTAAACTCAATCCCTTCTTAACTGTTCCTAAGCAGGGATCAGGTTCAACATCATAGAAGGTATCGTACTTCAGCCCGATATCTTCCAGAATCTCTTCAACGGGACGGGTAACTCCCAACTCATATAAGGGTTTATCGGTAATGATAAACGCCCGTTTCTTGCCAGCTAACTCGCGTAATGCCGTCGATAAACAACCATACTTAAAGTAAACCTTCGGTGGAATGCGGAACCAGAGCATATTTTCCCGCCGTTCCGATACCGTCTTCACGTTCAGTAAATGTTGCGGCCCAACATTACCACTAATCGAGTTGCCTCCCCAAGTCCCACAACCTAACGTTAAAGAGGGATCGAGTCGGAAGTTGTAAAGGTCACCAATCGCACCCTGAGACGCAGGGGTATTAATGAGTACCCGTGCCGTTTCTACCTTGGATTCATAATAGTTGATGTGTTCTTTGTTAGATGGGGCAGTGTAGAGTACGGCGGTATGTCCCATTCCCCCAAACTCAACCAACTTTTTCGCTTTTTCTACCGCTTCCTGGAAGTTAGGAGCACGATACATCGCCAGGATAGGAGACAATTTCTCGTAGGCGAAGGGTTCGTTGGTGCTGATGTCTTCAACTTCACCAATCAGGACTCTAGTGTTGGCGGGTATGGAAATTTCTGCTAATTCCGCTAACCTTTCGACGGGTTGACCAACAATTTCAGCATTCAAACGCCCATCGACAATAATCTTACGCCCAAGCTTTTCTCTATCTTCTGGCGTTAGGAAGTAAGCACCGCGCTCAATAAATTCTTGTCTGACCGTTTCATAAACCTCATCGACCACAATCACCGATTGTTCGCTGGCACAAATCATGCCATTATCAAAGGTTTTACTTAGTAAAATTGACGAGACTGCCATTTTGATATGAGCCGTTTCATCAATGACCGCTGGGGTATTCCCGGCACCGACTCCCAAAGACGGGTGACCCGAAGAATAGGCGGCTTTAACCATTGCAGGGCCACCTGTAGCCAGAATTAGCTTGATGTCATGATGCTGCATCAATGCTTGAGATAATGGCACCGTGGGTTCATCAATCCAACCGATAATATCCTCCGGCGCACCGGCTTCTACTGCTGCTTTTAAAACAATTTTCGCGGCTTCACGGGTGGATTGTTTCGCTCTAGGGTGAGGTGAAAAAATAATTCCATTTCGAGTTTTGAGAGCCAGCAGGGCTTTGAAAATAGCCGTGGAGGTTGGGTTTGTTGTAGGGACAATTCCCGCCAAAATCCCTACCGGCTCAGCAATTTTTTGAAAACCAAAGGATTGGTCTTCTTCAATTACACCACAAGTTTTTTCTTGCTTGTACTTATTATAGATAATTTCCGAAGCAAAGTGATTTTTAATCACCTTATCTTCAATAATTCCCATGCCCGTTTCGGTAGCCGCCAGCTTAGCCAGGGGAATTCTTGCCGCGTTCGCCGCTAGTGCCGCTTTCTTGAAGATTTGGTCTACCTGTTCTTGAGTGTAAGTGGCATATTTTTCTTGAGCCACTTTTACCCGTTGAATCAGGTCTTCTAGTTCTTGGATGTTGGTGACGCTTGTTTTAGTTTGCATAAGTCTCTGCCGGAATCTTTTTCGTTAGGATTGAATTAAAGAACGTTTCACTCTTCTCTTTATTTCTCTGTCTTCTTTGCGTTCTGAAGTAGTTGGTAACAACTCACTCCTCAAACCAGACGATGTTTTGAACTTGATTGAATTCTTTGAGTGTCTTTTTGGGATGAATTTGGGTTGCTATTTCTAGGGAATGGTGGTATTTAATGCGCTCATTTTCTCTAACATCAACCCTTTTTGCGATACCGATGTAGGCATAAAAGAATAGTTCGGGATAGTTAGGAGCCGTGAATACTTTTAAGATACTTCTCCATCAATGACCCTCTATATCAATTCTATCGTGGTTAAAATGCTTTCTGAGTATCTCTACTATGTCTTTATCTTCTGGCTTTGGTTATTGATCACTGCACATCCGCTTAACATTTATTTTAGGTTTTGACTGTTAGTATCGTTGATTACAAAGTACAGTGATTTTGCCAGTAATAGTGGATGAAAATAGCGCTTTAAAAGAGAATTTTTTCATCTTGGCGCACGAACGTTCGCCCCCACGAAGAGTCTAATTGATAAAGCGGGTGGCATCCCTTTTAAAGGTTAAAGGATTTACTGCACGATGAGAGAATACCTTCGGAAGATATCGATCGCTTGTTGAACCAGTTCTGGCGTGGGTGGCTGGGTGTCTTTGAGTTGATACTCATAACCCAATTGCTCCCATTTGTAAGCACCCATTTGGTGAAAGGGCAAAACTTCTACTTTTTCTACATTGTCCAGTGTTGAGACAAATTGGGCTAAGCCTTCTATGTTTTGCCGTGGATCGGTGAGATTGGGCACGAGGACAAAGCGAATCCAGGTCGGTTTTTGGATCTCACTTAAATACTTAGCAAATTTGAGGGTAGGTTCGAGAGAAACCTGCGTAACCTTTAGATAAACTTCGGGATCAAAAGATTTGATATCCAACAAAACCAAATCTACATAATCCAGAACGGGTTTGGCGGTATTCAAGTGAACATAACCCGATGTATCGAGTGCTGTATGAATCCCCAGTTCCTTGCAACGCCGAAGTAATTCTGTAACAAACTCAGGCTGCATCAAGGGTTCCCCACCTGTGACGGTTACTCCTCCCCCAGAGAAGCGCATGTAGGAGCGATATTTCTGAATTTCTGCCATCAGTTCATCAACCGTCACGTCTTTACCCTGTGCACTACAACGAGCATCGGGGTTGTGGCAGTAGAGGCAGCGCAGAGGACAGCCTTGGGTGAAGATGACAAACCGAATACCGGGGCCATCAACGGTGCCGCAGCTTTCTAGGGAGTGAATGCGCCCAACTATAGTCATGATAGGAGATTTTTTTAACGCAAAGGAACGCAAAGGTTTTCGCAAAGAGCGCAGAGGATGGTGAGAGTTCTTGGCGAACCTCTGCGTTTACCTCTGCGTTCTCTGCGTTGAAATTTAAATGCGATCGTGGAAGGTTCGTTGAATTACATCCAACTGTTGTTCGCGGGTTAATTTGATAAAGTTCACGGCATAACCGGATACGCGAATCGTCAGTTGTGGATATTTTTCAGGATGGTCGATCGCATCTAAAAGCGTTTCACGATTCAGGACGTTGATGTTGATGTGATGTCCTCCATTGTGGAAGTAACCATCCAGCATCCCTACCAAGTTGTTGAACCGGTTTTCATCTGTCTTACCTAACGCTTGGGGCACGATGGAGAAGGTATAAGAAATACCATCTTGGGCGTGTTCATAAGGAAGTTTGGCAACAGATTCTAAGGCTGCGATCGCACCTTTGGTATCTCGTCCATGCATTGGGTTTGCCCCCGGTGCAAAGGGTTCTCCTGCCTTACGTCCATCGGGTGTGTTACCAGTCTTCTTACCGTACACCACGTTGGAGGTAATGGTCAGTACTGACTGAGTTGGCACTGCATTGCGATACGTCTTGTTCTGACGCAGCTTGTTCATGAAATCTTCGACCAGCTTTGCGGCAATGCTATCCACTCGGTCATCATTATTCCCATACTTGGGATAATCGCCTTCGATTTGGTAATCCACTGCTAAACCGCTTTCGTTGCGAATTACCTTTACCTTGGCATACTTAATAGCTGACAACGCATCCGCCACCACCGACAACCCTGCTACACCACATGCCATCGTGCGGAGGATATCGCGGTCATGCAATGCCATTTCCAGGCGTTCATAACAGTACTTGTCATGCATGTAATGGATGACATTCAGGGTGTTGATGTACAGCTTAGCCAGCCAATCCATCAACACATCGAACTTCGCCATTACCTCGTCATACTCCAAGTATTCCGAAGTAATCGGCTCAAACTCAGGTGCAACTTGATCCCCCGCTTTTTCATCCTTTCCACCATTGATGGCATAGAGTAGCGCTTTGGCTAAGTTCGCACGCGCACCGAAGAACTGCATCTGCTTGCCAATTCGCATTGCAGAAACGCAGCAGGCAATTCCGTAATCATCGCCATACTCTGGACGCAT
>DATNQL010000074.1:0-7221 GCA_036704025.1 Stenomitos sp. | reverse complement strand
CGGGGTTACGCAGCAGAGCACGAGCAATTGCCAGTCGTTGTCGTTGCCCTCCAGATAACAGAACCCCGCGATCGCCAATTTCTGTATCAAACCCTTGGGGTAACTGAATAATAAATTCATAAGCATTCGCTCGTTTGGCGGCTAAAAGAACCTGTTCATCCGTAACATTCTTTAGCCCATAAGCGATATTGTAACGAACCGAATTATTAAATAAAAACGTATCTTGACTGACAATTCCCATCCCTTGTCTGAGCGATCGGATGTTATATTCTCTTAAATCTTTGCCATCAATGGTAATCCGCCCCTCAATGGGGTCATAAAATCTCGGTAGCAAATCCGCCATCGTTGATTTACCAGCACCCGAAGCACCCACTAAAGCAAGGGTTGTTCCTTTAGGAATCCATAAATCAACGTCTTTGAGTACTAAATCATCATGGCCTGGATAGGTAAAAGATACACCTTCCCAACGAATACCTTGTTCTATTTTTGTATAAAAACTTGAACCATTCTTCATGAACGGTTTGTCATCTCGTCGCAAAAAATTGGCAACGATTTGAGTACCGGGTGCGGCATTGGCAAATTGACTTCTTTGGGCATTCAGTTGGCTAACCACCGGTAGTAGCCGGAAGAGGACATATAGATAAATGAGTAAAACGGTTAACAGCGACTCCATTTGCTGCCAAAAAAAAGCTTTCCCCAAAAAGACAATTGCTAAAATTGACAAGGTTCCTACTATTTCATTAATCGGGCCAATAGCGTCATAATTAGCCTGGGATTTGGCATCGACTTTTTCTAAGTCCTCAACAAAATTATCGAGTTGTTGGTATTCATACTCTTCATTGCCAACTGATTTGATGAGGCGTATCCCTGTTAACATTTCAACCAAAATGGTCGCATATCTGCTGGATTTTTCAGATAGCACCTGACCAAAACCTTTAGCCCGTTGTATTAAGGTTTGATTAATCAAAGCTACTAAAAATAATAACCCGCTAGCGGCGAAAGTAAGTTTCCAAGAAATGGAAATAAGAATACCGATAAATATTAAAATATTAATAGATGTAGTAAATATATTAATGGCAATTCGGATAGAGACACTGGCTCGATTAACTTCGTTTCCTATTTGGTTTAAGATATCTCCAATTTTAGTCTTTGAAAAGTAAACGATATCGACTTCTAAAAGTAGCTTAATGCCTTCATCCCTAATATCCCTAACCAGTTTTCTTGATAAATTAGCCGAAACGATGGCATTCAGGTATACAGCAATATTTTTTAAAATAATACCTAAAACGACTACCCCAACCATGAACAAAATACTGCTGCTGTCATCCCCTCGATCAAAAAAAACTAATATTTTTTGGATGGCTGGTGGACCAACATTAAGGTTAATATCCTCTTTCCCTAAAAATCCCAGTACTAGGGGCACAATCAGGGTTGTACTAACCCCATTAAACAGAGCGCTAGATGAACCCAGAAGAAGGGTTAAAACAATCCAACCGGGATACCGTAGGGCGTATCTCAAAAGGAGCTGATTAGGAGACATAGAGTAGGTGATGCAATAAGATAGAAAGCCTGTTGTTACACTAATGATGACCTTTCCAGAATAATCTTTAGTGCAATAAAAGAGAAAATACCCAGACAAAGCAAGCTTTTCTCTAGGGAAAGGTGTTCATTAATTAATAATCTTTACGCGACCCGTTTGCAGGTCGTCAAAGATGCGATTAATCTGGCTGCGGTCATCGTCGGTGACTTTGTAGTCAGAGAGGAATGTAGTAACCAGTTGTAGATGTTCCTGACAGCTCAATTGACTAGTCTTAAGAATTCGTTCCACGAGCGGCTTAATGGTTTGACTAAATTGAGTTTGATTGTTTCCTGCCATTAGTTGCTGGTCACACGAGCACGTTTTAGTACGCTGGATATTGCTTTAATTTTCTCCTAAGATAGTCTGCTTGGCATAGATACGTCATCTCGCACCAGAGAGATGCATAGAGCTATGGTTGAATAGGGTGGGTCGAAACCTGTCTATCTTGAGGGTTGGGTCAGTTCACCCATCGCGAAAGAAACGAAGTTGAATGAGGCAGGACAAGTCATGCAGGTCTATCGGCTTTCAGCACTTTTTGACAACTATATTTTTTTGCTCCATGACCCCCACCAAAACATGGCGGCGGTTGTTGACCCCGCTGAGGCGGCGCCGGTACTCCAGCGTCTAGATGAACTGGGCGCTCAATTGGTGGCAATTTTCAATACTCACCATCACATGGATCATGTTGGCGGGAATCGGCAGTTGAGGCAACGTTTCCCGGATGTTTGTGTGTATGGGGGCGCTCAAGATAGGGGTCGAATCCCAGGGCAACAGGTGTTTTTGCAGGAAGGCGACAAGGTCGAATTTGCCCAGAGAATGGGAGATGTCTTGTTCGTGCCTGGACATACCCGTGGGCATATTGCCTATTACTTTCCCCCAGCAGTCGAGGGTGAAACGGGAGAACTTTTTTGCGGTGATACCTTATTTGCGGGGGGTTGCGGCAGACTTTTTGAAGGAACCCCGACCCAGATGATGGATTCTTTGAGTAAGCTGCGGGCTTTACCGGATAACACACGAGTCTGGTGCGCTCACGAGTACACCCTGAAAAATCTTCAATTTGCCCTCACTGTCGATGCTGAAAATCCCGACTTACAAAGCCGACTGATGGAAGTTCAATCCGCTCGTCAACGTTCGGAGGCAACTGTGCCCTCCTGGTTGGGTGTGGAAAAGCGGACGAATCCCTTCTTGCGCTGGGAGGAGCCAAAGCTACAAGCCGCTGTTAAATCTCAAAATTCGGTGCAGACGTTTACACGGCTGCGAGGTATGAAGGATCGGTTTTAAGACGAGCAGGCGATGACTCCTGGGGACAGTAGGCCGTCAAAATTCTCATCACCCCTCACCCATCGGGTTGCGATCGCTACACAGATTTTCGTACTATGAAGTGTTCTAGGATATCACCACTGTTCCTTGGAAGTCAGTACCTGAAATAACGACTATGGCGAAACGTGTGCAATTAGTTTTAAGTCAAGATGTTAGCAAGCTAGGAAAAACCGGGGATCTGGTTGAAGTTGCTCCTGGCTATGCTCGTAATTATCTAATTCCTAAAAAAATAGGAATGATTGCTACTCCTGGTATTCTCAGGCAAGTTGAACGGCGTAGAGAACAAGAGCGCCAGCGCTTACTCGAAGAGAAGCAACAAGCCGAAGCCCGCAAGACAGCGCTAGAAACGGTGGGTCGCTTTATCATCCAAAAGCAAGTGGGTGAAAACGAGGCCATCTTTGGTACTGTTACAGCCCAGGAAGTCGCAGAAGTGATTCAAGCCGCCACGAATCAAGAAGTAGACCGTCGGGGCATTACTTTACCCGATATCGGCAAACTCGGTTTCTACAAAGCGGAAATTAAGTTACATCCAGACGTCACGGCGACTGTCGAGATTCAAGTGACACCTAACTAACTTGAACTTGCAGGTAAGCCTTCCTCGTCCATACTAAGTATGGGCGGGGTGGAGTGCCTGTTCTTTTTAAGGGCAGTTCATGCCATTTTATGTTAAATTGAAATATTGGCTGACCTCCCTGGTTCAGCGGGGAGTCAAAAAAATAATGGTATCCGGCATAGAGGGAATGGGTATCAACGTCAAATCGATTGGTTTGTAACACCCAGTTAATTCATCCAAACAGCGATTATCTCTAAAGCCTTGCTTTCGCTAAGCTGGTCTTATCTCCCGATATTGCCTTGACCATGACTCACGAACTGAATTTCTCTGCATTTAATAACGCTTTACCCCCTCAAAACGTTGATGCCGAGGAATCGATACTCGGAGGCATTCTGTTAGACCCCGAAGCCATGGGTCGGGTGGCTGATGTACTGCGCCCAGAAGCCTTCTATATCAATACTCACAAAGAAATCTACAAAGCGATTTTAGCCCTGCATACTCAAGGTAAGCCGGTGGATTTAATGAGTGTGACCACCTGGCTGTATGACCACGAATTATTAGCTAAAGTTGGCGGCCAGAGCAAGTTAGCGGAGTTAGTGGAGCGCACCGTGTCAGCGGTCAATGTTGACCGCTATGCCGCTTTGGTGGTGGATAAGTACCTACGTCGCCAACTGATTCAGGCAGGGAACGATATTACTGAGCTGGGTTTTGAGACCTCCATAGAGTTAGAAACCGTCTTCGACCAAGCCGAACAGAAGATTTTTAGCCTGACTCAAAAGCGTCCTCAACAAGGTTTGGTGCCGATTTCTGAAACCCTCATTCAGACCTTTCAAGAAATTGAAACTCGTCAAGAAGGTGCGGCTTTGCCGGGGATTTCTTCTGACTTTTATGACTTAGATGTGATGACGGGCGGTTTTCAGCGTTCTGACCTGATTATTGTCGCCGGTCGCCCGTCCATGGGAAAGACCAGCTTTGCAATTGGGATTGCTCGCAACATTGCGGAAAAATATTCCGTGGCGATTTTTAGTTTGGAAATGTCAAAAGAGCAGTTAGTGCAGCGGCTTTTGGCGAGTGAGGCGGGAATTGAAAGCAATTATTTGCGGACTGGCCGGATTAGTCAAAATCAGTGGGGAGATTTAAGTCGTGCGCTGGGCACACTGTCGGAATTGCCGATGTATATCGACGATACTGCTAACCAGACAGTGATGCAAATGCGATCGCAAGTGCGGCGTCTTCAGGCGGAACAGGGTGGCAAGTTGGGATTAGTGTTGATTGATTATTTGCAATTAATGGAGGGGAGTGGTACTGATAACCGCGTGCAAGAGTTATCTAAAATTACCAGAAGTCTCAAAGGATTAGCCCGCGAACTCCAGGTTCCGGTCATTGCTCTATCTCAGCTCAGTCGAGGGGTAGAAGCCCGTACTAATAAACGACCCATGATGTCAGATTTGAGAGAATCGGGTGCGATTGAGCAAGACTCCGATTTAATCATCATGCTGTACAGGGATGAGTATTATAACGAGAATACGCCCGATCGAGGGATTGCAGAAGTCATCATTACTAAACATCGCAATGGCCCGACCGGTGTGGTGAAGCTCTTATTTGACCCACAATTTACTCGTTTTCGTAACCTTGCCTCTCCCAATCGATAAAGATTCAAGCTGATTGAGAGAGGTAAGATGTTTTTTAGCTAATTTTCAGCAGTTCCACATCAAAAATCAGGGTGGCGTTCGGCGGAATCACCCCACCGGCCCCACGGGAACCGTAACCCAACTCTGAGGGAATAATCAGTTGACGCCGTCCACCGACCTTCATCGAGCCGACGCCTTCATCCCAGCCTTTGATCACCTGTCCTACACCAATTTTGAAGGAAAAGGGACGGTTGCGATCGCGGGAACTATCGAACTTTGTCCCATCTTCCAACGTCCCTGTATAGTGAACCACTACCGTCTGTCCCTTTTGGGGCGTGGCTCCGTCTCCTGGCTTAATATCTTTGTATTTCAGACCTGAGGGTGTTGTGACAACATCTTTCCCTGTAGCCTTTTCGCTTTCTGAATCACTATTCATTGCTATACGTTTTGTATTGTCAACAGCCGGTTGAGCACTGGTATCGGGTGCCACTACGGTAGGCTGAGTTTTGGTGAGTTCGGAAGCGTAAGCGGAGCTTTTCCCACCACCCAACTGAGCCACAAGCAGCAGCAAACCAAAAGCCAATACTAGCCCTAAGCTGATTAAAATCTCTTTCAAAATCGATCCTCCCGATTGAACGTTTTTCAACGCCAGAGCTTATTTTCCAAGTCTCGCACCTGACGCTCTAGACGGTCGATGCGACCTCGCAATTCATCCACTTCTGATTGCCGAGGCACACCTAAGTCTTGCATCATATTACGCAACTGCCGTTCCATCTGCGCTTCGAGATTACCATGCTCTGATTTGATCTGATGCATCATCTCATCAACAATTCCTTTGGCTTGCTCTGGGTTAATTTTTCCCTCTTTAACCCATTCATCGCTCACGGTTCGCAGTTTCTCCGCGACGACTGATGTTGTGCCAACGCCAACCATCAATAACTGCTGGAGCCAATTGTTATTATCCATCTCTTCTATCACTCGGTGCTTAATTGGGGGGGCTTAACGTAGACTGTTCCCAAGGGTGCGGACACCGGCTTTATTCCCAGCCTACAATTCTATTCTGTGACATCTTCCCAACACCTGTCGGCAACCTACGCTTAGATAAATCATGACACAATAGAGCAATGTCTCTTTTCGAGCCATCGTAACTAACCGTAAGCAAGATTCGCCAACATGGTCATTGAGTGGCTCAAGGTGAAAGTCTCTCCCGAACTCCGGGAAAAATTTATTCAAAAAGATGCCGAAGTCTGGACTTCGATGCTAGCCGCCTATCCGGGATTTTTAGGCAAAGAAGTTTGGATTAATCCAGAAGCACCAACAGAAGTGATCATCGTCATTCGTTGGGCGAGTCGCGAAGCCTGGGAATCGGTACCGTCAAAGCGGCTCCAACAGGTGGAAAAGCAATTTACCCAAGAGTTTGGAGAGCCACAAGAAATTATTGAGGCGGCTGAGTATCAAGTCCGCAAATTTCCCTTAACGTCCGACTAAATCCACACGGCTTTGGCGTTGTATGCCTAGGATAACCTAGAGGAATCTGTAAGCCGATCAGATCACGACCCATGCAAAATTGCCCCAAATGCCACCAATCCGTCAGTAGCAACGCGGTGACTTGTCCCCACTGTAAAACGATGCTCAAAGCCTATGGTCATCCAGGCATTACATTGCACCGAGCCGTGGGAGATCTACCCCTGTGTGATAGCTGCACCTATCATGCGGATGATAGCTGTAACTTTCCGCAACGTCCCTTCGCTCAGGAGTGTACTCTTTACGACGATATGAACCAGCGTCAGCTAGAGAGAGAGTCGCTTCCTAACACCCGTCCCGACTTGATGGCTTCTTTAAGATTGTGCTGTCAGCAACACCCAACCTTACTCGGTTTACTGGGATTGGCTGCCGTCAGTGTGTTGCTAACCGTTATGGCCTCCAAATGAATTAAAAATCCCATCATGGACTTGACAAATTATTTTTTTGTTGTACTAATTTGTCTTTGTGTTCTATTAAATCCCACATTCCGCACCCTCGACTGGCACAATTGGTTTTTACGCAATGGGGCATTGAAAATTAGTAGCCTATACTACATACACTACGTAAAAAACTCTTTCCATTACCCATTACCCATTACCCATTACCAAAATTAC
>DATNQL010000073.1:0-10516 GCA_036704025.1 Stenomitos sp. | reverse complement strand
CCCTTGGCTGGAACTTGTTCATCCCGATGATGTAGAGTTGACCCTGAATACTGAGCCGCTTTCTTCCCAACATAGCTTCGTCGAATATGAAAATCGCTATCGCCACAAAGAGGGCAGTTACCGTTGGTTATCTTGGCGGGTATCATCGGCAGAAAATGGACTCACTTATCGAGTGGCGAAGGACATTACAGCGACAAAATCGACAAAAAATATAGCAGTCTTCAGTCCTGAAGAGCGTAATAATTTCGCGCCCCAGCCTGTGCCAATTGATTTGCAACAAGCTGTTGCAGAATTAACCGAATGGAAAAATCGTTATGAAGCAGCAGGTCAGATTAATGGTCTGTTGCTTTATGAGTGGAATAGTCAGACCGAGGAAATTATTTGGGGTTCTAATGTTGAACAAGTCTTTGGTTATGCCGAGGAAGAACTCTCAGGCTCTTTAGAGCTGTGGATGGAGTTAATTCATCCCGATGACATAGAGAAAGTTATCCAGGAGCTTAACCGAGCTAATACTACTAAAGAACGACTCCATGTTGAGTATCGGATGCGTCAAAAGGACGGTAGTTACATCATTTTAGAAGACAATGGAAGGTTTTACCCCGATAGTGCGGGTAACCTCAATCGCATGGTAGGGTTTATTGCGAATATTACTGAGCGCAAGCGGGCACAACTCGAACTCCAAAAAGCCTATCAACAATTAGAACTGTTGGTCGATAACTCGCCTTTAGCCATTATGGAGTGGGATAAGGAATTTCGCTTGCAGCGTTGGTCTAAGCAGGCAGAAAAGATATTTGGCTGGAAAGCTTGTGAGGTTCTCAATCGCCATCCCAAAGAATGGCACTTCGTCTATGACGAAGATGCTCCAATGGTTGATCATATCCTGAGTCAATTAATGGATGGAACTCTACAACGCACTGTAGACGAAAACCGTAACTATACTAAAAATAGAAAAATTGTTTATTGTGAATGGTACAACTCTGCACTCTTCGATGAGTCGGGTCATTTGGTGTCAATTTTGTCTTTAGTCCTGGATATTAGCGATCGCAAACAGACTGAGGCAGCACTCCAAGAGGTGATGACTGACTTAGAAATCCGAGTCGAGGAACGTACAGCGGAACTTCAGCAAATTAATCAGCGACTGAGTGCAGAAATTACTGAGCGTCTGCGGACAGAAGCGGCGGTTCGTCAGAGTGAAGAACAGTTTCGACGTGTGTTTGATGAGGCACCGATTGGCATGTCTTTAGCGGGCTTGGATAATCGTTATCTCAGAATCAATCGAGCCTTTTTTGAGATGCTGGGGTACACCGAATCTGAACTCATGGCGCTTACCTTTATGGATATTACCCATGGGGAAGATTTAGAGTTAGAAATTCCCTTTATGCGGCAAATTATCCAAGGAGAAATTGATCATTTTACTTTAGAAAAGCGTTACCTTAAAAAGAATCAAGAGATTGTCTGGGTGAATTTAACGTTGATTGCTTTGCGCGATCAATCGGGGCTGATCCTCTATACATTAGCCATGATCGAGGACATCACAGTACGCAAGCAAGCTCAGGAAGCGGTACAACAAAGTGAGGCTCGCTACCGTGCCATGATTGAAGATCAAACTGAATTGATCTGTCGATATAAGCCGGATGGCACTCTGACGTTTGTCAATGATACTTATTGCCGCTATTTCCAGAAGCAGCATTCTGAGCTGATTGACCACAAATTTATACCCGTGATTCCCGAAGAAGATAAGCTATTGGTTAGCCAGAATTGTGGTTCTCTCGGTGTAGAACAATCTATTGTTACTCACGAACATCGAATTATTCTTCCTTCTGGAGAAATCCGCTGGCTACAGTGGACTAACCGAGCCTTGTTTGATGACTCTGGACATATCCTGGAATTTCAGGCTGTGGGACGGGATATTACCAAACTCAAGCAGGCTGAAGCTAAAATTGTTAAAGCCTTGGAAAGGGAAAGAGAACTGAGCGAATTACGCTCAGGATTTGTATCTTTAGTGTCTCACGAGTTCCGCACACCCCTAACGACGATTCAATCCTCAGCAGAATTGCTCGAACGCTATAACCATAAATTATCACAGGAGAAGAAACACAATCACTATCGACGCATTCAAAATGCCGTACAACGCATGACTCAGTTATTGGAAGATGTTCTGATGATTGGCAAAGCTGAAGCCGGAAAGCTTAAGTTTATGCCGTCTTCCATGGATTTAATCGCTTTTTGCCGTGACTTAGTTGAAAGTTTGCAAATGAGTGCTAAGCCGCAGCACCAGCTTAATTTCGTGGTGATTGGTGAGGGTCATGATGCCCAGATGGATGATAAACTATTGGGTCATATTTTGACTAATTTACTCACTAATGCGATTAAATATTCCCCGGATGGCGGGAATGTTCAATTTGATTTAATTTGCGATCACACTTGGGCTAATTTCTGCATTCAAGACAGTGGTATTGGCATTCCCCCCGAAGATTTAGAGCGTTTATTTGAATCCTTTGGGCGAGCGAGCAATGTAGGTGCTATTCCTGGGACAGGATTAGGATTAGCGATCGTGAAACGGTGTGTAGATTTGCACCAAGGTCAAATTACTGTGGAGAGTAAAGTTGGAATGGGAACAACCTTCAAGGTTACGTTGCCGTTGAAATCTCAGCCATCCATCAATGTCATCGATAGCTGTGAAGATAAGGCGTGTTGAAGGTTCGTGCCTAGTTGAGCGGTTCTTCTGCCAGAACGCATAATCATAGACTTTTTGCATAAGTGGTATGGCTATGAGCAATACATATCTACAGCTACGTTGCCTCTCCTAGCCTTCGCAACTCAATTCAGTGTTAATGATCACCTCACAGGCGTCGCCAACACTGATCACTTTTCATGTGCACCAATTTGGGTAGGTATCGTGCTGCCAATGATTACGTAAGAGTCGCATCTAATAACTCATGAATCGCATCGAAATTTTTATTTATACGCTATGCCTGAGCTTAATCTTTAAAGGCGGCATTACTCCTGAGTTTAAGACTCAGTTCAGAATTTTATGTGAGTTAATTGTTTCCGTTTGGAGCTTAGCGATTGTCAATCTGGTTTTCTGCGACGGAGCACTTAGAAAGCTGGGTATTCGTCCTCGCACCTCCATCGGACTATTAGGTATCTTGACTTCGCCTTTCCTTCATAGGGATTGGGATCACTTACTCGGAAACACTGTTCCTTTCTTCATCCTTGGTTCGTTTGTGATGTTAGGAGGAATTCGAGACTTTTTCATCCTTACAGTGTTTACACCGCTTTTTAGTGGACTTGGCATCTGGCTGTTTGGGCAACCCTACACAAACCACATTGGTGCTTCAGATATTATTTTTGGCTATTTAGGTTTCTTGTTGGTACGCAGCTATTTTGCCAATGATGTTTTGTCCATTGTCCTCACCATTGTTGTCGGCTTTATGTATGGAAAAATTCTCTGGGGAATTTTTCCCGGCGAGGAGGGTGTATCCTGGGAAGGACATTTTTTTGGCTTAATCGCTGGTGTACTCGTTGCCAGCTTTCTAGATGTGTTTCGGGTGATGTTACCCGCTTCAATCAATGGAGGATGGTAGATCATTTTAGCGATCGCATTGGAAAAAAGATATTACCGTCTATTTTGTATCATCATTGCTGATGACATTTAGTTTCAGCAATAAGCAATGTTTAGACTGTATGACTTTCTACCCTCTGGCAATGGCTACAAGGTACGTCTATTACTAACACAACTTGGTATTCCCTTTGAGAGAGTAGAACTCAATATCCTTAAGGGTGAAACCCGAACTTTAGATTTCTTGGAAAAAAACCCTAATGGTCGTATTCCCGTCTTGGAAATCGAACCCGGAAAATTTCTTTCAGAATCCAATGCTATCCTTTTTTATTTAAGCGAGGGCACCCCGTTTTTCCCGAGCGACACTTGGGAACGATCGCAAGTGCTGCAATGGTTATTTTTTGAACAATATAGTCATGAACCTTATATTGCAACCTCCAGATTCTGGATTTCTATCCTAAGTCAGGCGGATAAGTATCGGGAGGCTATTCACCAAAGGCGTGAGCCGGGTTATGCCGCACTTACCCTTCTTGAGAAGCACTTAACGCATCATACGTTTCTTGTGGGTGAGCGTTACACCATTGCTGACATTGGCTTGTTTGCTTATACTCATGTAGCCAATGAAGGAGGATTTGAGTTGAGACGATTTCCGGCAATTCAAGATTGGTTGGAACGAGTGAAAACACAGCCTCAGCATATTAGCATTACACAAGGTTAGGACATGGATTCAATCAATTTTTTGTCAAAAAATATTGGAAGAGTTTTCTAATGAAAAAACTCCCACCACCGGAGTAGTGGGAGCCAATTCCATTACTTAATTCCTTGCAGCAATTGGATTGTCACTGAAAGTTAGCAAACTACTACTTTTTAGAAGCTGCCATCTTGTCTTGCAACTGGCTTTTCACCGATTTGAACTCAGTCGCCATTTGCTTTTGCTGCTCGTGGCTGAAGTTGTCGCGCAGTTTGGGGAACATTTCGTTCTCTTCTTGCTGCACATGAGCCTGAACAGCTCTCATCAATTGCTCAACGTTAGCTTTGAAGTTGTCAATAGAAGAGGGATCTAAAGACTTAATGTGCTCCAGCATTTGCTTCATTTCAGCCTGCTCAGAATATAGTTCCTGAGTGTCTTGATAGTAAGAGCGGATTGCTGGATAAACCACTTGTTCTTCGGCGTCAGCATGAGCGCTTAAATCTTTATAGATTTGACCGAAATACTCTTGTAGTTTGTGAGGATCATTGGTGCCCTGAACTTCCATGAACAGGGTATTGACCTTGGTATGATCCATACGGATGAGAGCACGGATATCCATCTCATCATCGCTGCGAGTCACGGCACTGCCAACTACGCCACTCAAAGCGGCAACCGCATCTTGAACACGTCCCCATAGGCTTTGATCTGGCTCTTGCCCAGTTAATTCACGGGTGCCTAAAATTTCTAGAATGCCTTTGAGCTGCTCTTGATGAGCACGGTTATCAAAGTTAACTGCATTCAATGGCCCGATTGCAGCCATAACATCAGCACCAACAACCTGGGCGCACTTGTGTACGAGGAGTCCAGCCATGGTTTGTTTATGCTTGAGCAGTTCATGCTGAGCTACTTTTTCATACAAAGTCAGTTCAGAACCTTCCATGAGTTTCTGAACTTGATCAATCATCATCTGAGTGGTTTCTTTCGGCTCTCCTTTGACACCATACTGAACCATCACTGTGTCCAGAACGCCTATGTTTTTCTGATCGTCTTGGATAAAATCTTGCAAGCGCTTCCGAATTTCTTCATCAGTGCAGGCTTGTATTAGTTTCTGCTCATTAGAAATAATCAGGTTCTGGAGCGCTTTCATGTCAGCTAGTTTCTGAGCGATCGCAATCCGTTTGGTATCATCAAGTGTTACCGACATTTGTTGTTCTCTCTTTTAAGGATATTTACAAAATTCAACTCTTTCAGTTTGTCGTAATGGTTGAGTTGCTTCATCCTTCTCTTGACGGATTCACACTCTGAGTAGCCAAAACCACAAAAATATTGAAAGCTTCTGCTATTGACCGATTTTTTGATCTTTCTTATTATTTATATAACTTAATACCTCAGACAGATGATTTTAAAATTTTATTGATTAGTGATTGAAATCCATTTAATGTAGCTTATTTCCAGCCCGATTCAATGGACTTTTCATCCTTTCTAACCCACCTCAATCAGGCACAAAATTGTATAGAAATAGTTTTTTATTTTGAAGAGATTCTTATAAATTTCCCAAAACTCAAAAATAAAATTAATTCATCGCTTACTTAAGAATGGGTTTCCGGAAGTTGACGGACATAAGCATCGGTATACAGCGTGAGTTTGCCTAATTTGACATCCAGCTTTTTGATAGAAAGCGCAACTCCCTCAATCTCAAAATAGGCTAAGTCCATCAGTTCTCTTGCCTTGTTCAAGAAAGCGAGCGCTAGTTGTAGAGAAATGCCCTCTCCCTGAGTACATTGAAACGCTTCTAGCAGTAGAGGCTGATTCATCACGGGTAGACGAATTAAAGCCGTGAAGCCCATACGCCGAGATTTCCCCGTCTCGTGTAACACAATCGTTCCACTGAATCCTATTTGGTCATCACCTGGCAGATGAATCTGGAGCTGTTGCGGTTCCAAGGTTATGATTTGACCCTCCACATTCAACTCCAGGCTTTGAAACTGGCTTTGGATGTAGTCTGAGTTTAAGGCTCGGTTGAGGTCTTGTTCTGTGAGTACCACACGCGCTGTGGCATCTAGGGGTGTTTCCAGTTCAACCTGACCGAAAATACTGCGAAGGAGATCGATGGCAATGCGATTCGTGTGTACTTCCATCTCCTGCACACGGATGTCTTTCTGCATCACCACACCCTGAGCCGCGATCGAGACAGAATCCGCTTGTCCTTGAACCATCTTCAGCCAATCGGTTCGGACTTCTACATCGATGTTATCAACCTCGTCCAGTTGCGCCGCGATCGCCATTTCAGCAGCTTCGGAGAGCGCCTGCTCCTCCAACCGTGGCTCATGTGGCATGATTTGTAAGCTCCTCGCGTGCTGCTACTGCTTACTCTAGACCTTGAGCATGATGCCACGAATCTGTATCAAGGAATACGCAAATTGGCAGACAAGTTAGCTGTGTACAGCAGCGTTAATAACTTGACGATCTAATGAGTTGCTAAAAATCTTTACAGTAGTGAGTAAAACCCAAAAGGTGATTAGTACTACCCGTTATGAAAAGCAACCGAACAGGACAGCCTGAAAACTCACTTGAAGACATCCAAACAGTACTTCATAGCACCAAAGTTGTTATCCCTTCGGTTCCCTTACCTGACCCCCTTGCTCAAAATATTGAGGCGATAATCGCCCTGCAAGCTAAAGCCGAAAAAGATCTGTCCCGAACTCAGCGATTTGTAGAAGCGATGACCGCTTTTTTCGCTCATCCGATATTTCTCTACTGCATCCTGCTGGGTGTGACGCTCTGGATGGTGGTCAATGTCTTACCCCACGGCTTCGGCATCCCCACCTTTGATCCACCGCCGTTTGAATGGCTAGATCATGTACTCGGTTTAGGCAGTTTGCTCATCTCAACAGGAGTATTAATTACACAAAATCGGCAAGAAAAACTGACGGAACAACGTATGCAACTGAGCTTACAACTCAATCTGCTTTCTGAGCAAAAAATTGCCAAGCTAATTGGCTTGGTGGAGGAATTACGCCGCGATCTTCCTAATGTTAGAGATCGACATGACCCCGAAGCAGAGATCATGAAGCAACCCGCCGATCCTCATGTTGTTCTCGAAGTGCTGGAAAAGACCTTAACGGAAGAATTGGAACAGCTTCAGCAAAAAGATGCATCCGATTCTTGAGGGAATAAAAGTCTGTATGCCTTGAGGCATGTCACCCATTCCTTATGTCGTCAGGCAGATTCACGGAGCAGAAGCGATCGCCTAGATTGTGTGAACAATCATGAAGATAGGAAACTTAGCTCGTGACACTAGGCAAACCCGATATTGGCGAACAAGCACTGAGTAAAGCCGCAGAAATTGGACTTTCAACTCAACTGGATGAAGTAGAAAATCTGGACGTTGATATCCGTACTGATCCAGGTAAGCTAATTCAAGGACAATTAGAATCCGTCGAAATTGAAGGCAAAGGTCTGGTGATGGAGAAAGACCTTCGGGCCGAGGAATTGGAGATAAAAACCAGCAACATTGCGATTAATCCTTTGAGTGCGGCCTTTGGGAAAATTGAATTGACCCGTCCTACAGATGCTGACGCTCACGTCGTTCTCACCGAACAAGATCTTGAACGTGCCTTTAACTCTAAATATATCCATGACAAGCTGCAAAACCTCAAAGTCCATGTCAATGGTCAGCCCCTGGTAATCAACACACAGCAGGTACAATTGCGTCTACCTGGTGATGGAAAAATTGTACTCACCGCTGAAATTCTTCTGCAAGAAACCGGAGAAATTCAGCACATCTCTTTTTCAACAGTACCCCGCCTGAGCTCTGGCGGAGAGCGGATCGCCTTAGATGACATTCAGTACGCCCAAGGCAAAGAGTTATCGCCAGAACTGACTACGGCTCTCTTAGAGAGGGCAAGCGAATTACTGAATTTACGCAACTTTGAACTACAAGGGATGTCGCTGCGTCTCAAAGGAATGGAGGTGCAAAAGGGCAAACTAACGCTTCAAGCAACAGCTCGTGTTGATCAATTTCCTAATTCTTAATGGCATTATTCCGAAGCAGAGTGGTAGGGAGAGAACTCAGGAAATGGAGAGTTGAGTATTTTTCAAAACGACAACTATTAATCTCCATTCCTAACTTCTTTTTTAATTTTTGAGTTCTCAGGTCTTCTGTTCGTTGAGGACGGTCTAAATCTCCCTTTTGGAAGACGTTCCATCCATGCCTTTTTGTCAGAATTCCTTTAAGAAAACGCCACGCGATTTTCATCTATAGAAATCTGAAAAATTAAGCAGACGAATTATGACACAGACTCCAAATATCCCGCCCGTAATTGAAAGTGAAGAAAGTAATTATCGAGATAGTGGTGTGCCCAGTACCGTAGCTGTTGCAGGGCATCCGCTCCACCCCGCTCTCATCACTTTACCCATTGGCCTTCTGGTCACAGCACCCGTCACTGATATAGCCTACTGGTTTTTGGGAGACGTTTTTTGGGCACGCGCTTCATTTTGGCTGATTGTGGCTGGATTGGTTACGGGTCTATTGGCTGCCATCACCGGTCTGCTAGACTTTATCAGAATTGGTCGGGTTCGTAAGCACACAGCCGGTTGGGCGCATATGTATGCGAACGTCACTGCACTGGTTGTGACAGCCATCAACCTGGGGCTAAGAGTCGGGAACCCAGTGGAGAATATTTTGTTTACAGGACTTATCCTCTCGGTGATTGTGGCAACACTGCTGGGCATTTCGGGCTGGTATGGTGGCGAATTGGTCTACCGTCATAAAATTGCCGTGATTGGCTACGGTAACAAGGAAGAACGCTAACGGATAGCCACGGGTTAAACAGCTCGGTCTTGCTACTCGCAGTCTTGGATATTAGGCTCTCTCGACGGACAGGCGGGAGAGTATTTTTGTTGCTAACATAGGCTAAAAGAAATTGTCCTAAGCCGTTTCACCCAGTCGGCTGTCGCAAAAACACCGATAAAGCTCTATAAAGCCATTAGGAAAGAAGGCGCGTTGACTCAGTTACAGTTGTTCCACACCATGAGCGCTATCTCGATTATTCCCATCACGATGTTTGCTGTTGGTTTGAGTGCGGTAGTCGCCACAGCACAAGTTCAGCTCTATAAACCGATTCCTCTATCGGTTGATCATTCCATTAAAGATGCTCTTTCAGACAAAGATATTCCTACCGGCAAAAAGGGATTTGCCAAAGATTACATCGTAAAATTGGCAGCAGGAGACAAAGTGGAAATTGCCGCCTTATCTGACAACTTCGATACTTTTATCTCACTCATAGCGGCTGATGGTTCCGTCATTGAAGAGAACGATGATGGACCCGATGGAAGTACCAATTCGCTACTGATTGCCAAAATTACCAAAACAGAAAATTACATTATTCGAGTACGGGCTTCGGGTGAAAATAAGGCTCATGGCTCTTTTACGCTCAATGTCAAGAAGTCATCCTCTTAATGACACCTCGCCTGAAACAGGGACGGAATTCATCGCAGTGAGCAAGACTCTCTCCGCAATTCTGGTACTTTTGAAGAGCGATCGCTTTTTTATGGACTCAAATTTGATTAATATAAATTTATGACAAATCCAACTCCCACACCCAACACAGACGCTCAGCTCACTGAGTCACCAGAAACACTGCCGAGTCCACTGAAATGCTTGAGTGGTGCACTAATTTCGGGAGGATTTGCGATCGCGCTTTACTTTCTAACGTCCTCTATTGCTAACACCTTTGCTAGTAAGCCACTTCCCTCTTCTAACCAGACGGCGATTCAGATTTCCATTGCGATTCGTACTCTGATTGTAGGTCTGAGTACGCTGGCAACTACCCTTTTTACACTCGTCGGTGTTGGTCTAATAGCTGTAACCATTTATATCTCTGTTCAACAGCTAAAAAATCGCACTTCTCCACCCTCTAAGGTTTAGTCCGTTCAGGGGGCATTTTATTGGGTTCGCTCAAACTAACGGCTCAGAAAAAAGTCTTCTTAGGCATATAGCCAGTCTAAATCATTCGTGAAAACTCTAAAGGACGGTAAGGGGTAATGGGTAATGGGTAATTGGCAATTAGAACTTCTTTTCCATGACCTATTACCCATTACCAAAAGCGATCACTAGGTTTCACAATTCATTTAGACTAACTATATAGATTGAACATCACGTCCCTTGTTTATCTCCTGATGGTTTAAAGATATAAGACAGCGATTGAATTGATTAAATGTAAGTGATGTTCATCATTGCAGCTTCAACAGCTAATAGGATT
>DATNQL010000072.1:0-15237 GCA_036704025.1 Stenomitos sp. | reverse complement strand
TGATTAGCAGCAACTTTCTTAAGGATTTTCGACTGCGCTTGAGTGCTGCTATCGAGATAGGTCGCAAGTGTTGCTAGAGAATCATAAAAATAGTACAAAGGCTCAAGGAATGTGCCTGTTAGCCGGATCAAATAACTTCCCGCTAGGGCTGAGTTTTCAACGGCTTGATCATATTCAGAAAATAGATAGCAGAGAAAAAGTTTGTTGAAATGTACAGTAAAGATGGTGCTTCCGTCATTTGTTGCTTCGTATTGTGGTAGTTCATTCTCCTCGTTGTAGGATTCGCCCATTAGACGACATGGATTAACCGAGCGACCCATCAAGTTTATGATGACCTGTCGAAATATTTGATTCCAGGCGTATGCTGTTTCCTGTTTGATTTGATAGATTATTTCACCATAGGTCACCATATCGTGTTCAACCTCTACGAGTTCTTTCCCATTCGCATAAGATTGAAAGCAGTAAGTATAAGCGCAATAGGCGGCAGACTCTAAATCTCCAGTTTCTAGCCCAATTTGATAGGCTTCTAGTAATGGCTTCAATAGAACTCTTGCATGTTCTTTCCAATGGATGATGAAATTATTTACGATGTCCAATGTTCGAGCTTTGAGTGAATGGGTATCCGGCTGCGACAACAGCCTGAGAGCAAGCTGTCCGAATTCGTAGCCAGCCTCTATGTTTCCGACCATCCCACAAAGAATTAACCCAAAGGTGGCATAGGCAAAGGGAGACACAAACGCATTGCCATACTCCATGGACAAGTTGACTTGTTTAGAGGCAAGTAGAGGTATCAAATTAGGAGCAGTAATTTGAGCAGCAATCGTGATGCTGGATAGGATTCGCATTGCCGCTAACTTGTCTGGATCAGTCATTTCCGGCAGATGAATTAAGTCCTCGATAGAGCTATCACTGAAGCGGAGTATGATAGTGTCTAGTTCAAGGCGAATATCTGACTGACTCGGCTTTTCGGGAAAACGAACTCCCAGTTGCTGTAAAACTTGCAATGCAGTATTAATTGCTTCTAATAGCTGGCTTTGTGCAATGTCAGTTTGAATTTTGACTTCGTAAACTTTCACGGTGTCGAGGACCACTTTGGGTTCTTCTAGAACAATTGATACCCAGGATTCCACCTGGTCAAAATCGCCACACAAATAGGCGACTTCTGTTGTTTCTACATAAAACTCTAAGGTCAGCTCATAGTCGGTTTGCCAGCTAGAAGCTGCTAGCCACTCTCGCCCTGTGGCTAAATATGTTTTTGCCATACCATAGGCGATCGCGACTTTCGCTTTCTGACCTGCCATCAAATTCAATTTGGCAATCTCATCTCGTTCGGGTTGAGCTCTAACAAGCTCAATCCCATGATTGAGGTGATCCACGACTTTAAACAGTGTCTCCGATAGTCGCTCAGGTAAGGTTTTTTCGAGTAAATTGCGACCAATTTGGAGATGAACGGCTTGTTTGTACGACTCATCAATCAAGGCGTATGCTGCTTGCTGCACGCGATCGTGGAGGAATTTATAATCCTGGACTAATAGCTGTTCATCCAACTCGGATAGGGTCAATATCAAGCCAGACTGCGCTGCTGCCACTAGCTCTGGAAACACTTGTTCGGATGCCTTTGCACTGATAATCGAGAGAGTATTTAAGTCAAATTCAGCACCGATACAAGCGGCTAGTTTTAAAATTTGCTGCGTGGAATGGGGGAGCTTATTTAACTTAAAAATTATTAATTCAACGACATTATCGGTAATATTTTTCTCAATTTGAGCGATATCCCATCCCCAAATTAGATACTCCAAATCAAAGATAAGTAAGTTTTCGGTGTACAGCGTTTTGAGAAACTCATTAATAAAAAAGGGATTCCCTCCTGTTGTCCGCACTACCAATTCTGCCAAGGGTTTGACTGTACTGATTTCACTGTGTAATGTATCGGCAATCAGTTGTGCGATCGCCTCCAGTTCTAGAGGTGCTAACGTAATCCGACTAATTGTTGCTCCCTTTTTTGTTACTCGCTCCAGCATCATCATCAAGGGATGCGACGGGTTAACCTCGTTATCCCGATATGCCCCAATCAGAAACAAACATTGCGCATCTACATCCGTCATCATCAACTCGATCAACTTTAGTGTTGCCGAGTCTGCCCACTGAAGATCGTCGAGAAAGATAACTAAAGGATGTTCTGACGAACAGAACACCTGAATAAACCTTTGAAAAACTAGATTAAAACGATTCTGAGCCTCAGTTGCTCCAACATCTGGTACAGGTACCTGCTGACCAATAATCAGTTCTACTTCCGGGATGACATTGATAATTATCTGCTCATTCGTTCCCAACGCTGTTAAGAGTTTGTTCCGCCATTGTTGGAGTTGGTCTTCCGGTTCGCTCAAGAGTTGCCGCACTAATCCGGCAAAGGCATTGACAACAGCCGAGTAGGGAATATTGCGCTGGAACTGGTCAAATTTACCAGAAATGAAATAACCGCGCTTTTCAGTAATGGGTTTATAAATTTCTTGGACTAGTGCTGACTTTCCGATACCGGAATAGCCTGCGATCAACATCAATTTTGCTCCCTTTGTCTCCCCTGTAGCTATTGGCTCAAATGTAGTTAGTAACGTATCAACTTCTGCTTCTCTTCCGTACAATTTTTGCGGGATTTGAAACTTTTCAGATATATCTTGATTACCTAATTGAAACGTTGCAATCTCACCCGTTGTTTCTAACTGTCGCAAACATTCTTCCAAATCAGCTTTGAGTCCCCATGCACCCTGATAGCGCTCCTCGGCATTCTTTGCCATCAACTTCATAATGATGCCGGAAACGACTCTTGGTATTTGTTCATTCACCTCATGCGGTTGAATAGGCTGTTTGGCAATATGACAATGCACCAGTTCCAGAATATCCGTCGTCGTAAACGGCAGTTGCCCTGTGAGCAGTTCGTAGAAGGTGACACCCAGAGAGTAAAAGTCCGTGCGATAATCCAGGGTTCGATTCATCCTTCCGGTTTGCTCTGGCGACATGTAGGCTAAGGTGCCTTCTAAAACATTGGGATGCTTAAATGTCGGGTTGGTGCGGGTTAACTGAGTGGAAATGCCAAAGTCGATAAGTTTGACAATCCCAGTTTCTGGGTTAAGGACAATATTGCCTGGGTTAATGTCTTTGTGGATGACGTTGGCAGCATGAATTCTGCCCAAAATTTCTGTAATTGCGATCGCAAGCCTCAAGAACTCAGCTAAGGGAACAGGACAATACGCTTGGGGTGATTCCTGCATCCATTTGGCTAAGGACTCCCCTCCAAAATCCTCCAAAAGCATCACCAGCGATCGCTGATAATCTTGTAAACTGTAAGCCTTAACAACCCCATCTAGGTTAAGCGATCGCGTAATTTCATATTCCTGCTTGTAGCGAGTGAGTTCGGCTGGCGTAGGATAATCTTCTTTGAGTACCTTGAGGATAACAGGGGTGCGATCGCCGTCTCGTATCCCTCGATAAACCACCGAATTAGCGCTTTCATAGATTTTGGCTGTGACAGCAACCTGAGGCAGGGAAATCATAGGTATCCACCTTGCTGTGTAGGCTTGGAAGGGATTTCGACAGGGTCGGTCAAAGGGCAAGTTTTAAGCTTCAGCAGACCGCAGTTGGTTTCAGCTACGACGGGTGAAGATGTTTTCTAAAAATCCAGATTGACCATTACTTACCTGATAAAACCCTGATGTTTGCCTATCTAAGGAAAGATATTCTCTACGGCAGCCTAACAATCCCCCGCTTCAGTGCTGCAATAACTGCTTGTGTGCGATCGCTGACGTTCAACTTGCTGAAGATATTGTTGATGTGAGACTTAACCGTACCCTCCGTAATACTCAGGGCTTCAGCGATTTCCAGATTACTAATGCCAGCCGTCATTAGCTGTAGGACTTCGCTCTCTCGTTTACTCAGTTCGGGACTATTCATCCGCTCGGCTAGTCTGGCACCTACTTCCATTGGAATGAACGATCGCCCTGCATGGACAGCCTGAATACAAGCTAGCAGTTCCTCACGGGGCGTATCCTTGAGCAGATAAGCCTTAGCACCAGCTTGCAGTCCCCGATAAATATCCTCGTCGCGATCGTAGGTTGTTAGTACAATCAGGTGGGCAGAAGGAAACTGCTTCCGAATTGTTGCGATCGCTCCCACACCGTCCATTTCCGGCATCCGTAGGTCAATTAACGCGATATCAGGTTGGAGTTGGGCAAACAGTTCAACCGCCTCGCGCCCATTGTTTGCCTGACCCACAACCGTCAGGTTCTCCTCCGGTTGAATTTCCAGCATGGCAGCGAGTCCAGCCCGTACAATGGGATGATCGTCTGCAATCAAGATGCGAATCGGTTGTTTCTGGCTCATGATGCATCTTTTTCTCCAGCAGTAGTTTCGGGAAGTATCTCACCCGCAAGCGGTACCACAGCTATCACCTCTGTCCCTTGCCCAGGTTGGCTAGCGATCGTTAACTGACCGCCAAGACTCTGGATGCGTTCGCGCATTCCTACCAGACCAAAACCTTTTCCCCTTAGAAGTTCGGGATTAAAACCCCGACCATCGTCCCGCACACACAGACTGACGGCTTGAGAACCGAACGTCAATTCAACTTGAACAGCATTGGCATGGGCGTGTTTGAGGGCATTGACGAACGCTTCCTGGGCAATACGCAGCAGATTGATTTCTACGTCGGAAGGTAGCGGGTAGCGTGTCTCCTCAATAGTACACTGACCTTTAATCGGTGTACCTGCGGTTAGTCCGTGAACTAAACTTTCCAGCGCCTGCGAGAGATTACCTTGTTCTAGCACTTGAGGGCGTAGCGCCCAAACCGATCGCCGTGCCTCTGCCAAACCATCGCGAGCCAAGTTGTGCGCCTGCATAACATGAGTTCTTGCCTTCGACTCTTCTGGCACGACAACTTTAGCTGCTTCCATATGCACGACAACTCCAGTCAAAACCTGGGCAAGTGTATCGTGGATATCGCGAGCAATACGGTTGCGTTCTGCCAAAATAGACGCTTCTTCGGCGCGTTTGCGATCGCTAATATCCCGTGCTAACCAAATCACTAAATCTTGCGAGATCGGCGAAATGCGGGCAGCCGACCAAGTTTCTCGCCCTCCCTTACTCAGGCTGTACTCAACATTAAGTATTTGTTGGGTACTGAGAGCTTGTTGGATGTAGCTAAGAAAGATATCGGCTTGTGCTTGCTCGAAAATCTCGTGCAACGTTCTACCAATTTGCTCTTCAGCAGGTTTGTATAATTGCTCCGGCGCAAGCGGTACAACCTTTAAAACACGTCCTAGCGAATTAATAACGAAGAGGGGATCGGGTATTGCTGCAAACAGCGCCCGGAGCTCGGCTTCGGAGGCTTGCAGTGCTTCTTGTGCCCGTTTGCGCTCATGTTCTATTCGCTTGCGCTCTTCAATCTCCTCACAAAGCCGTGCATTTTGTTCCAAAAGTTGCTTAGAGAAACGACTGAGGCGTAATTGGTTCTCTACACGCGCTAAAACCTCTTGAACCTCACAGGGTTTAGTAATGTAGTCTACTCCACCCACAGAAAAGGCTTTCACCTTATCAAACACTTCATGCAAGGCGCTGATAAAAATAACTGGAATGTCTTGAGTCGTTGGAGACGTTTTTAGCTGTTTGCAGACTTCATAGCCATCCATGTCTGGCATCAGGATATCCAACAAAATTAAATCAGGTGGGTTTGACTGGACAAATTGAAGAGCTAGTTGACCATCCGGAGCAAGGCGCACGATGTACCCTTGCTCCGATAACATCCCGGCTAAAAGTTGTAAATTTTCAGGGATATCATCAACAATTAAAATGGTTTCTTTTGAGGCAGGGTTTTGAGCATTACTCATATTTAATCGGTTGCAGGTTGCATGAAAGCTAATAACTGCTTGTACTTATACCCCTGGTTGACTGACAAAACTCAACAAGCATAATCAAAGGAGCGTACTTGAAACTCCAGAGTATAGAGCCTTTGCTGATGCTGTGTGCGAGAAGCGATAGCCGGAGAGGGGTCACAATTGCCAATTCAACAGAACAGCCGTCGTCGCTACATCCAGCGTTGTTTAAGCCTTAAAAAATTAAGTGTGGTTCTCCTGTGGTTTCCCTTAATTCAACAGATAATTACTCGACATATAGCCAAGGGGAAACAACTAATTATCGCCTTAGATAGAACTCAATGGAAAGAGAATAATATCTTGATGGCGAGTGTGATTGATCAAAAGTGAGCCTTGCCTATATTTTGGATTTTATTGGATAAAAAGGGAGTTAGTGACCTCAGAGAGCAATATAACCGATTAGTTTGCCGTAGAGTGTTGAGGGCTAGAAACAGCCTCTTGTCCGGACTCTAAGAGGGGTGGACGCAAACAAAGATACAGCAGTGAACCGACTAAAGGCACCAGCGCCACCGCCCAAAATAGTGAGGAATTTTTCATCCCACGCCGTGCCATATCATCTCCAAGCAGCGCTGGAAACAATAAACACAACAGACAAAAATCCAGACTCATGACATGAATAAAGCGGCTGCTTTGCCACTGTTGGATAAAATCTGCCCAATCGCCCTTGAGTAATCCAAAACTTAACAGAACTACCGTCCCGAGTGTGAGCAAAACACCCAGCCAACGAGAATCAAGTATCTTTAAAACGATATCCTGAGAACCCGTAAATTTTGGGTTGGGTTCGCGTAGAGCCAGATAAGGCAATAAAGCAAACGCTCCCACGGCAAAAGAGCCAACAGCAAAAGGCCATGCCGGAATTTTTTGCTCCCTGCCATCAGTAAAGATTAGACCACTATAAATCATCGGCCAAATACCCATGATGTTAAATAAAGCAATTATCAAAGGATTGATTCCCTTCCAGTTGCCAGTAGAAAGGTTTTTAATCAGTTCAAAAGTATCGGGTTGGTTAGGAGGAGCCAATAAAAAAGCATAAACAGCAAGGCTGACCCACAGTAACCCAAATCCAAGTTTCCTATTCATAATTGATTGTTGTGGTAGACCTTTTGAGTTGATGGGTAAAAGCCCAAATAATATAGCTTTAATTTTGGCTGTTAGCTGAACTTAAGCCGGTTCGCTCAAAGCACCGGTCAAATAATTAGCTGCCGTTTCAACTAAAGCGATCGCATTTTCATAAAGCATCCGAGTCGGTCCCAAAATTCCCACACTCCCCACGGGGACTTCACCCTGCTGATAAGTGGCACTGACCAAGGTACAGGTACGCATCGGTTCTAAGGGATTTTCTGAGCCAATTCGTACTTTCACTCGACGCTCCAATCCAAGAGTCTCTGGTACCTCAAAAATCACAGGCCAAAGTAAATCTTGCTCTTCTTCCAAGAGATGCACTAAGTTCTTAACTTGCTGCAACTCGGAAAACTCTGGCTGACGCAACACCTCCGAGATGCCGCGAATCATGATTTGTGTCGGAACAGGTGCCGTTGTGCGGCGGATCAAATCCGTCAGCAACCGTTTCAAGAAATCCGCATACTGAGCAAATTCTCGGTCTACTTCACTCCAATCTAAGGTTGCCAGCTCACTGAGCGATCGCTCCCGCAGCTTACTATTCAAAAAGTTGGATAAAATCTGTAACTCCCGAGCCATGATCGACTCGTCTTGAGTCATCTCATCCTTTAATGGAGGAAGTTCCATCAACACCGACTGTGTCTCATAGGAATCGGTGACGACAATCAACATCACTCGTCGTGGCTCTATCTGTACCAACTGTAAATGCCGTAAGCGGGTTGTTCGAGTCTGAGGCAGGGTAATTAGGGCAATATATCCACTAACGGTGGCGAGGATTTGTGCCGCCTCTCGCAAAATAGCTTCAAAGCTTGCCTCTTCTAAGTTCAAATGGTCCGCCAGTAAGTGTTCAACCCGACGTCCCAAGGTGTCGGAAGGGGTAATCAGTTGGTCAACATAAATGCGGTAGCCAGAGTCCGAGGGAATTCGTCCTGCTGAAGTATGAGGTTGATATAATAACCCAGCTTTTTCTAAAACGCCCATACAAGAGCGAATGGTTGCAGGGCTAACACTGAGGTCATACTCCGTCGCCAACGCCTTGGAACCCACGGGTTCTGCGGTTGCAATGTAATGACGGATAGTAGCCCACAGAATTTGTTGTTGTCGGTTAGTCAGACTGGCTTGCTGAAACATTTGAACAAAAGCTGATCTTAATCAGATTTTAAATAGAGGCAAATGATTCTATGGATGGGAGGGCTAGGGTGAATTACACACCTTGCCGACTTCTACCTGGACAAAGGCTGATTTGAAGCAAGCTGACTAGAAGTGAAAGCACGGAGAGAAAATCTCTCAATCACAACAGTCACCTTTGCCGTTGCTAGCCTTAAAGATGATGGAGATGCTACTATTGGCGACCCATTGGCGTTATTTTAAGATAGCAAAAGAAACTAGGGTCAGTGGTTTGCTATGAACGGCAGCTAATAGCGAGGAATGCTGCGATCAACGATCAGCGAGTAGGCATCAATCCCTCCAGTGATGTTTTTCACCTGAGTAAACCCTTGGTTGATCAACCATTGACACATCTGAGCCGAGCGACTGCCATGATGACACAGAACTAGCGTCTCAGCATCTGGGTCAAAACGAGTTTGGATTTTGCTTGACCATTCAGCAAATGCACTTAACGGCAGATTCTCAAACCCTTTTAAATGAGCGATTTCGACCTCTTCCTCCTCTCGAACATCGATCAACTGAAGCTTCTCGGAAGATGCGGATAGCCTCTGATGTAGTTGCTCAACGCTAATTTCGGGAAGGGGTTGACTAAAAGATTGATGTGCCATCCGGTTTAATTAAATTCATTGATCACTCGACCGTTCCCGGACTGCCAGTCAAGTTCGGCGTTCGGGTCAGGATACGCATATCTTACAAAGATTCATAATATTTGATAAAGGTAAACGATAAAACCGTGACCCTCCCCATCCCTCACCCTCACACCCTCAGCCCCGGTGAGAGTCTGTGTGCAGCCCCAGCACACCCTTGGAGTGGGTGCGGACATTCGGAGCTTGAGAGTCTCGATCAAGACAAGGCTAGGCTGATGCAACATCGGCTGAGTAGCCCCCTTGCCTGACAATGGTAGCCTGAACCCAATGGAACTTTCCCAGATTTGGAGCCGAGGAGATGGGGGAATGGGGAGATGAGCACGAACCCCTTTAAATGCATCTTCACTGAGCCAACCTTTAGCCTTCAACCAGGGACTCTAAACCGTTGCTAGATTGTACTCGTCCACTCGCCAAGTTCCTAAACGTTACGAATATCTAACAACTCGTTGATAATTCTTTGCAATTTATCATTAATGATTTGGCTTTCTTACCGATTTCTACCCGATTTATTGCCCAAAAATTTGACAAAGGAGCAGTAGTCTCATATGTATTGATTCTGTCAAATCCCATGAATACTTGTCCTTGCTGCTCAGATCGCTTACTTCGTCATATTTCTCATAATCACATCTATTGGTACTGCTCTCGATGTAGACAAGCCATGCCCGTTTTAGAGGGAAAAAGCGTAGCTCTGCATCAAGAGTTTCATCAACTGATCGAAAATCGAAGAACTATCTTCCCGCAAAGAATGTTAACCATGGCTCAGTAAAAACAGTTTTTTTTATCATCAATTTAGTGATTCATAATTTCCTTCATCTTGAGGCTTTAGCTGGTTTGTTAATTTGTTACAAGTTGTAAATCTCTTCCTTAAGAATCAGGGATAGCTTCTATGTTTTTAACAAACTCCACTATAGAGAACCAGATGGACTTGGACTGGTGGGTAGAAATTGTGACAGCCTTGCCCAACTGTACTTATTACTTTGGTCCGTTTAGCAGTAAGCAGGAAGCCGATTTTGCTCAAGTTGGCTACTTTGAGGATTTAAAACAGGAGGGTGCCCACGGCATTACCATCCAGATTAAGCGGTGTCAGCCGAGAGAGTTAACCACTTGCACCGATGTAGAGATCAATTAAATAGAAAATAAATAGAAAAAGAAACAGGCTTCCGCCACGACATATAATAGGCGTGGAATTGAGATTATTCCTCTCTCAATCGCCATCGGACGCGGTCGGAACTCAACATGAAGCTACGCTCATTTTTTTATGTCCTGGCAGCAGGAGCCACTGGGTTGCTGTTAATTGCCGTGGCTGGCTGGTTCTGGTTAACCTCTCAAAGCCCCCTGAATTTATTGCAACAAGGGGTAGTAGCCAATCCAACGGCTGCTATTTTTGTCCCGAAACAAGCACCCGCAATGGTATCACTCCTGGTGAATCCAGGACGATTGGAAGCCTTTCGACAACTGGTAGCACGTCCGATCTCTCGACGGCGATCGCGTGCTGAACTGAACCGCATTGAAAACAGCCTGCTGCTGAACACTGACATAAACTATCAGCGAGATATTCAACCCTGGCTGGGCGATGAAATTAGCCTGGCGGTAACCTCTTTGGACTTTGATCGTAACCCAGCTAATTCGACACAGCCTGGGTATTTGCTCATCGTTAAGACCAAGGACGGAGAACGGGCGCGGCAGTTCTTGCAACTGTTTTATTCCAAACAGGCGGCGACAAGCGTTGACGATATCGTCTTTGAAAAGTACAAGGGCGTTAACTTAATTTACAGGCGACCCCTGAGCCAACTTCAAGCCTCTAGCAACGCCTCTAATCAAAACCCACTACCCGAAGCCTTAACCAGTGCGGTAGTAGGCGATCGCTTCGTGTTATTTGCCAATCACCCCAAGGTATTGCGCGATGCCCTCAACAACGTCCAAGCCGCCAACCTCAGCTTAGAAGATGACTCAGAGTATCAGCAAATGCTGCAAACTCTCTCGGAGCCAAGGATTGGTCTGAGTTTTGTTAATATCCCCGCCCTAGCCGCGTGGATTTCCCAGCAGCCAGCCCCCGTGCGAGACTCATTCAAGGGTTCTGAAACCCTTGCTCTGGGACTCTCGTTGAACCGTCTAGGGTTAGTCGCACAAACCGCGTTACTCGGATCAGAAACAACTGATAGCAGCCGAGAACCCAGACTAGCTGAGCCAGTGGCAGCGTTGCAGTATATTCCCGCCCAAAGTGCTTTCGCGATCGCAGGAACGGATTTAAACCAACTCTGGACTCAACTCTCATCCGGCGAGGGAATGAATGATGCTGTCAAACCTTTGCTCGAAAAAGCTATAGCTAGTTTACAGTCACGCTGGGGGATTCAACTGCCAGAGGAGATCTTTAGTTGGGTGCAAGGCGAATATGCCCTCTCGATGATGCCACGTCCAGATCGAGGCAATCCGGATTGGATTTTTGTGGCACAAAAAGGTTCAGAGGCAGCGGAGTCATCCATTGAGCATCTCGACGCTGTTGCCAAGCAACGAGGATTGAGTGTCGGCGCATTGCCCCTAGGAGATACAAGTATCACGGCCTGGACAAAGCTGGTTACCTCGGCTACTCCAGTTGGGAGTAAAGATAACCGTTTGATGAAACTAGAGGCACAGGTTGGGGGTGTCCACACAGCGGTAGAGAATTATGAGATTTTCACGACTTCGATCGAGGCGATGAATCAAGCACTCAAAGGCGTGGAAAATTCTTTAGTCAAGAGTGAGCCATTCAACAATGCGATCGCACCCTTACCTCAGCTCAATGATGGCTACCTGTATCTTGACTGGCGAGAGAGTGGAACGCTGATTAAGCGTCAGCTACCGATTGTGAGAGTCGTGGAACTGGTCGCCAAACCGTTCTTTGATCATTTGCGATCGCTCAGTGTTAGCAGTTATGGTAGCGACAAGGGTGTGCAACGAAGCAAACTCTTCTTCCGCTTGGATAACACCAACGCGGTCTAATGCTGACTCTTCCAAGACAATAGCTGTCAACCAAAGCTGAAGCTATGAAGTAAAACCTGGGACAGTTTATAACCCGGTGGCATTGACGGCTCAGTGACTATAATGCAAGATCTCCCATGCAAGATCTCAGATGGAACCCACAAAACGACCTAGAGTAAAAATTTGCTGCATTAGCAGTGTAGAAGAAGCCAATCTCGCCATTGGTTACGGAGCCTCGGCATTAGGCTTGGTTTCCGAAATGCCCACTGGGCCTGGAGTTCTTGCCGAAGGGATGATTGCCCAAGTCGCCGCGATTGTGCCGCCTGCGGTATCTTCGTTTTTGCTAACCAGTAAGGTCGATACATTAGGCATCATCGCACAGCAACGACGCTTGGGCGTGAATACGGTTCAGATTTGCGATCGCCTTTTATCCGGGACTTGCGATGATTTACGTCAGGCATTACCTGGAATTGCGATCGTTCAGGTGATTCATGTTATGGGTAAAGAATCCATCGAAGAAGCGGTTTCTGTCGCTCCTCACGTTCATGGATTATTGTTGGATTCTGGCAAACCATCCCAGGAGATCAAAGAACTAGGAGGAACAGGACGCATTCACAGTTGGGAGATTAGCCGACAGATTCGGGAGTTAGTGGATGTGCCTGTGTTCCTAGCGGGAGGACTCACGGCGGAGAACGTCGCTGATGCTATTCAGCAAGTACAACCGTTTGGTGTGGATGTTTGTAGTGGCGTTCGCACAGATGGAAAATTGGATGAGATAAAGCTAGCTCAATTTTTCAGTCAAGTTGAAGCGAGTGGTGTGAGCTAGCGAATCACTCTCACAGCAATCCCCGATAGTGAATAAACACCAAAACAGCCGCCCAAGAACCCAACGCAACTTTTACTGCAACTAGGATGTTGATGCGCGTAGATAGGGTCTGGCAAGAGTTGGTAAAAATCCGGTATTCCTCGCTACCTTATACAAACAGCAAAATTGGCGATCACGTTTTTCACCCCCCATACTAAAGGAGCAGACATCCCCGGAGATTTTCGCTTAGATGACTCAAGATTTTCAGCTCATAGACAATCTTTACAACGCCTTCAATCCGTCTGCTCCCTTACAAGTGGGTGATGCCACCTATGTGAATTGCGACGAGGTACGCGGAGATGGCGATATTTTGATGGATTTGGGCAATCAAATTCGGCGATCGCAGCACAAGAGTTGTTATCTCTACTCAGGACATCGAGGTGCTGGAAAGTCTACAGAGTTGCTGCGATTGCAAGATTACTTGACAAAGCAAGGATGCCGTGTGGTTTACTTTGCGGCTGATGAAGAAGATGTAAATAAAGAGGATACCGAGTACACAGATATCTTACTGGCTTGTACTCGCCACCTGCTCAAGGACTTGAAGACAGCCAATCCTCAACCTCTGCTGAACTGGTTAAAAGATCGGTGGGATGAACTAAAAGATTTGGCACAGTCACCCGTCACATTAGACGGGTTGAGTGTAGAACTAGCGCTACAACAATTTACCAAACTATCCGCGAATCTTCGGACAGAGCCAACATTAAGGTATCAAATCAGACAGAAAATTACCCGTTACACACCCAATTTAATTGAGGCACTTAACCAATTTATTGCAGAGAGCAAAAAGACACTTCCTTCAGGGGCAAAGCTGGTTCTGATAGTAGATAGTCTTGACCGTCTTGCCCCCATCTATCAGGAAAACGGACGCAGCAACCATGAAGAGATTTTTCTGGATCGGAGTGAGCAGCTAAAAGCTCTGGACTGCTATTTGGTTTACACTGCGCCAATTTCGTTGATTTACTCAAAGAGTGCGTCTGAAATCAAGGAAAATTATGGCAATCCACAAGTTCTACCTATGCTCATGGTACGCACTCGTGAGGGAGAGGTGTATCAACCTGGACTTGCCAAAATGAAGGAGATTGTTGCCAAACGAGTCAGTCTCCATGCACCAAAGCTGAACTTAGAGACAGAAGTTTTTGATTCACCTACTACCCTAGAACGATTGTGCCTTATGAGTGGAGGGCAGGTGCGCGAGTTAATATCTCTGATACAGGGAGCTATCACTAAAACAGACGTATTACCTATCTCTTCTAGAGCTCTTAATCGAGCTAGCAGCGACTCGCGCCTAGTGTACGAACGGGCAGTGGAAGCCAACGAGTGGGAAATGCTGGCAAATGTTTTTAAGACGAAGAACATTGAAAACGATAACCAGTACCGTAGATTGTTGTTCGACCGCTGTGTGCTAGAGTATCGCTATCTGGATGAAGAGGGAGGAGTACAATGCTGGTACAATGTACACCCTCTACTCCACAACAGCGAGAAATTTAAAGAAGCTGTTAGTAAACTGCAAGCATGAATTCAGATCCCGTCGAGCAAGACAGCGACTTTACTCCCGAAACGGCTGAGGAAGTTTACCAATCTTTAGCACGGGCAATCAGGCGTAAGCAGGGATTTGGTTTATTTTTCGTGCAATGTTCTCCGGTGAAAGGGGATAAAATCATCGCCAGCTTACAGGCAGATTTACCCCAGAAAACCATGCAAGTTTTGACGCTGGAAAAATCAAGTCAAACGCTGTATGACCGAGTTGAATCTTTAGCAGGACAAGAAACAATTGATATCCTGTTTATTAAGGGGTTAGAAGCGTCTCTTATTTCCTATGAAGATACAAAGCGTCTTGCTGGATGGGGTAGTAAGGAAGTCTACTCATATAGTTGGAAAGGAGTTCCGCCCATTCTTCGCCATCTAAACTTGCAGCGCGAGCAGTTTAGGGATACTTTTAACTTCTGCTTGGTTTTTCTGATTCCATACTTCGTTGTCAAATACTTCGTTCAGCGTGCCCCCGACTTTTTTGACTGGCGTTCAGGCTTATTTATTTTCCCAAGAGATGCCGATGAATTAGAACAACGCTCTCGAAAAATTACTCAGTTACACCACCACGGACAAGACAAGGTTTCGTTGCAGGAATGCAATCAAGGACTCTTAGAAATCCGAGAATTATTAGAAGATGTTCGCTTACAGCCCCAGCATCAAGCAGAATTGTTGGTTTCTCAAGGGAAACTCTATGATGTTGTTGAGGAATATGACGCAGCAGTTGTTTCTTTCAATAAAGCAATAGAAGCTGATCCACTGAATTACAAAGCTTGGTACGGAAGAGGAAACGTACTACAAGATTTGGGACGTTTTCAAGAAGCTCAAGCAAGTTGGAAGGTTGCCACTTGGACTGAGGCGATAGTCGCCAAGGAAGATAATGCAGATGCCTGGTTTAATCGAGGTGTTGGCTTAGAAGAGTTGGGACGCTACGGAGAAGCGATTACCAGCTACGACAAAGCGCTTCAAGTTAAACCAGACTATCAAGAAGCTTGGTTTAGGAAAGGTTATGCTTTGGGAGAGTTGCAGCGTC
>DATNQL010000071.1:0-27381 GCA_036704025.1 Stenomitos sp. | reverse complement strand
TACTCCACCCGCTGATGCCGCGTGAATGCCCTCTTTGGCATTGCGCCGTGTGTCTTCCAAATCCACCAATGCGGCTTGCATAAACCGCGCATACGCTTCTTCCGGCTGATTTAGGTAAGAGGCTAAAGCAGCATGAATGGCTGGCCCCAGAGATGAACCATAAGTAATATCTGTACGGGGTGCATAATAGTCCCAATTCGCTTGCAGCGTCTTGATGTCTGAGAAGATTCCAGGTGTCTCGCGCAGCAAATAAAGCAGCATCAACACATCCGGCTGCTTGAGGACTTGTCGCTTGCTGGCTCCTTCGATGCCTAGGATGGCTTGCATCGATCGCGTTCTCGGTTCATAATCAGCGAGGTTGATATCTTCGAGCTTGAAAAATCCTTCACACTGCTCGATGATTCCAGTTTCCGGATCGTAGGGAATCCAGATATTACTGATAATGTCCCGCCAACGGGCTTGTCGCTCTAGGGTGACTTGGAGTTTTCCTTCCAGGGTTGTGGCTTGCTCAGGATATTGGTTGTGCAGCCACTCCAGGACAAACAGTGCCTTCTCCAGATGCCATTGCACCATCCGGTTGGTGAAGGTGTTGTTGCTCACATGTTCGTGGTACTCATCGGTACCAATCACCTCGCGAATTTCATAATGCTCCTGCTTGGGATTCCACTCCACACGGCTTCCCCAATACACGGCAGTGTCTAAAACGAGTTCGGCACCATACTCACGCATCCACGCATCATCACCGGTTGCCTGCCAGTACTGCCAGACCGCATAGGCCACATCCGTATTAATATGAAGTTCGCGATCGCCACACCAAATCCGCACCAGTTCCTCACTGTCGTCTGCGGGTGGCACCCAACGCGGAGTCACCTCATCCCCCGTCCCGGCACTTTCCCAGGCAAACATCGCCCCCTTGTAACCAGAGTCTTTCGCCTTGCGCCGTGCTCCGTTCAGGGTATGGTAGCGATAGGTCAGCAAATTACGAGCCAAATCCGGTTGGGTGAAAATCAGGAACGGCTGGATAAAGATTTCCGTATCCCAAAAAACATGACCGCGATAGGCAAAACCAGAGAGGGTTTTAGCCGGGATACTCACCGTATCATCATGGCGCGGCGCACTAATGATTACCTGGAACAGGTTATAGCGAATCGCGAGTTGGGCTTTGGTATCCCCCTCAATCACCACGTCGCTGGATTGCCAGACCTCTTCCCAAGCCGCTTCCTGAGCGGACAGCAAGGTTGCATAGTTGGGTTGTTGCTTGATCTTATCGACCGCCGCCTGAGCAGGAGCCTGTTCTTCCCGTGAGGTAAACACGGTTACCAGCTTCTCTAACGTCACCGTCTGTCCAGACTGAACGGGGAATGTTGCTGCCAAACTTGGATAACCCTGACACCCGGTGACGCGCACGGAGGCATTCGCATCCGATACCGCAACGCGAGTCGCCATTCCCAACTCAATACCCGTGTTTCGCGTGCGAAGGTGTATCCAGGCGGCGTGAGCACCCTCGTCTGTGGTGACATCACCCTGGTTGAGCCATTCCCAATGCATTACACCCTGATTGTCGGGGTAACCGTTGATGCTGGCTTGAATCTCAACTTTTCCCTCAAAATTTAGGGCAGTTACCTGGCAGCGCAGCGCCAACACATGCTGATCGACTAAGCTGGCAAAGCGTTCGAGGTGGATATCGACGGTGTAACCCGAGCCACTCCGCCACCGCACATCCCGACTCAACACACCTCGTCGCACATCAAGTTGACGCCTATAGCTGATTATCTCACCTTGATCGAGGCGGAAGCGATCGCCATTGATAATCACCACTAACGGCAACCAGTCAGGGCAGTTCGCCAGTTCAGTATGGACAACCGGAACATCATCGTAGACGCCGTGAATCAAGGTCGCCCCCATTGCACCGAGGTAGCCTTCCTCAAAGCTGCCCCGCGTACCGAGGTAGCCGTTTCCTATGGTGAAAACGGTTTCCTTATAATGCAACTGAGCTGGGTCAAACTGGGTTTCAATCACAGCCCAGTCAGTATAAGTATTATGGCAATTTTGTTCTTTGTGCTGAGTCATTTATCTGTTGTCCTTTGTGCTTTGCTAATTGCTGTCCTGACTTATGAGTTGACCCCTAATCATCCAAGATTAGATATCAGTTGCCGTACCGTGGGCGGAGTACGGTAGGGTACATTTTTGCTGGTGTAGTTAGCCAACTTTACTTCAAGCACCCTGATTGATTTGTAAGCGATTCATCCAAAATCCAAAATCAAAACTCCAAGATTAATCCGCTCCTACTGTTGCATGTGTTTCTGTAATAATTGCTCAGCTCTCGGTTTGTAGCACAGATAAAATAGTGCTTCCATATAGCGAAGGAGTGCTTCCCGATTTTCCACAGAAGCATAATTCCAAAAGCCGTAGATTTTCGCTAAGCCCAGCAGTTGTTTGGTGTGATTTTTCCAGGTGTATTTGTCGTGAACTCGCTTAATCGCACGTTGAGAAATTTGATTCCAGTAGTTAGGTTCTTGGTCGCAGCGAGCAATAAATTGCAGAAGTTTTTCCGCCATTCCTGCTAGGTCAGTCGAATTGATATGAAAACCCGATTCTCCGTCCTGAATGATTTCCAAAGGGCCTCCAAATTGAGTCGCAAAGGTGGGTAAACCCGACACCATCGCTTCCAAAATTGACAGACCAAAAGCTTCAAAGCGAGCTGGATGAACAAGAATCCCGCCACAATCCGCGATCGCACGGTAAACTTCACCACTATCTGGCGTGGTAAAGCGCAGTCCTAGCCAGCGCACTTTACCATGGAGATTGTACTGGTCGATGAGCTGCTGGAGCTTTTCGATTTCACCCCTTTCTTCTGAGTCTTTCGCCTCCTCCGGACGCACTTTCCCTGTCACTAATATCAGATTGCAGCGTTCCTGCAAGTCTGGGCTTTGACCAAAACATTCCACCAAACCCGTGAGGTTTTTGCTGGGGTAGAGGGAAGCCAGAGCTAAGATCGGTCGCTTACTGGTGTCCTCCAGGTAACCCATGATTTGTGAATCTTCATGGGTAAACAGCAATGTTTTAATCTGTTCAGTTTTGCTGGAATCTCGATCTGGACTTTGGGTATAGGGGAAGAAAACGCTTTCATTCACTCCAGGTGGCACTACATTAAATTTGGGGCTGAACAAATCGATGCCATCCACCACATGATAGAGATCAGGCATCGTGAAATATTTGTAGGATTCATACTGTCCCCACTGTTCAGGTGTCCCCACAATTTCTTGATACGTGCTGGTAATGATGAAATCAGCACCATTCATTCCGATCAAATCGGCAGTAAATTGTAGCGAGAAGTGATATTGTTCTTCGAGGTCTTTCCAGTAGAGGTTACTGAACAGATATCTTGGTTTTTCCAGGACGTGAGCAATACTGCACTGGGTGACTTTAAATCGTCTCGCGAGGAGGAAGGCGACTAAATTGCCATCCGAATAATTGCCAACAATTAAGTTGGGACGACCCTTAAATTCTGCCAGAAGTTCTTTTTCAGCCTCCTGGGCAAAGGACTCCAGATAAGGCCAAAGCTCAAACCGAGGAATTCGGTTTTGAGTCACCTTTGGATTACATTCGGGGAAGGGAACTCGCAAAATCCAGGCATTTTCGGTACCATGAATTTTTTCTAGACGTTCGTGTGATTTCGTTCCCTCGCTATTCGGAATCAGACGTGTGAGGATAATCACTTTGGGCTGAACACCCACTACATCCAATCCAGCTAACTTAATATCTTCTTGGAGCTGCTTTTCTAAACTCCGAGCTTGATTGAGGACATAAACCACTTGACCGGCGGTTAAAGGACGACCCAAGCTATCTTCTTGATTCACCCAACCGTGAATGGCAACTAAGACAATGCGAAATACGAGTGGAATGTGAGAAATGAAGGCGTCCAATACACCATGATCCGGCGAATCAATCAGACGGTCTAACAATTCTAAAGTTTCTCGTACCCGACTCGCTGTATTGCCCCATCCGGGTTCAAAGCCCAAAATTTTGAGTTTGGAACGAAACTGTTCGTAAGGCTCGTCGGCTGGACGTTCACCCACAAACGTTAAAGCCCGTTTGACTTGTTGAGATAACTCAGTGGTTGAGTGAATCCGCTCGTTAATCATCAACGGCGTTCCCTCGTACTCTGAGCGTTGCAGTATGTCTAGGAAAGCCTCTAACCACTGCTGGGAAGGGACGTTATCTCGTCCTGATTTGCTATTCGCAAATAGCTGGCTCGACAGGTAACGATGAAGAAACTCTATCCCTTTGCCAATATTTCGAGGGTCGCGAATCGTGGGAAAAGACTCGTAAAAGGGACGAACATCAATTTCAAGTACGCCACTAGTCGCGACAGTGCCTTCCTGTCCCCTTGGAGAGTCGGATAACCCAGTTGTGCCACCGGAGACAAAACGATCTTGTAAGTTTAGCCACGCCTCTACTGGCATCGATTCAAAATGGCTTAAGTCCGTTGCCAGCCGACAGATATCTTGAGAGGCAATTTTAGGCCGGACAATAAACCAGACGCTCTCCTTTTCCAGAAGAAGTTCATGGGTATAGTGGATGAGTTCGCCCAGAGCAGAAGTGCGGGAAAAGTAAGCGGGTTTTTGGTAGTTGTTGCAGTAGTCTTCAAAAGCTTGTAAAATTTGGTTTTTCAGGAAGTAGTGCTCTCGATGATTGGCGCGTAATTGATCCAGTAACTGGCGCAAATCGGCCTTCTCGTCACCATCAAGAACAGCTCGTAACAGTTCACACATGGTTCCTCCCTGTTGCATTTGCATAATGGATGAGAGCGACTTTTAATATAGTTCTGGCACTCGCGTGGCGGCGCAGTCCATCGACTCTCTTCAGATGTATCCGGGGGCTTCCGGTCAAGAGGAAAAAGCGTTTTCCTCCGCTATTACCCTCTCCCCCATTATTAACAGCGCATTGCTTCCTTCCTCTGGATGAATCTAGAGGATTGTGAGATTCCGAACTGATACCGTTATCAGGTCAGTTTTCCGGAAAGCAATCCGCTTGCTCCAAATGGGAGCCACTACGAAAATAGCTGGTGCCCTAGGCAATCACGTCCCGCTTCGCGGCAATAACGTGAAGCATTGGCTTGGCTGCAAAGCAGCTAGAGCTAGGTCTTGCGGCAGAAACGCTATGTCAACGTCTGACTCCGCTTGATTTGACGACCTATGCACAAGACCCCTATGGGCATAAATTCAGTATTGTTGTCTTGACGCCAAGATATGGGTTATAGGGTTTTCATAGTAATCAGCAGGGGCAACAAGATGTATAGAGATACGAACGAAATCCGTCCGACCCGCTGAACTGGCTGACTGCGCCCTGGCCTGGAAAGTCGTGGCGAACTCCGCCCGTCTTCTATCAGGAGGGATGGGCACAATTGCCGTCTAGCGTGTACTGCATCCGATGCATCCCTTGAACAATTCTAGGCTGCTCAAACCGTTCTTTGCCCATTCTTAGCAGAGTCTTCAAAATTCTCTTTCCAGAATAAGAACGATACTTTTCAATTGAGCTGATTGGATCAGATCTCACCCTCGTTCAGAAATGACTGAAGTCAAGAACTATCATCTAATTCCATCAATTGCTCCGGATAGTTGTGATACCCCAGGAATAATGAAATGGTAGATGCACCCTGTAATTCTCCCTCCGACCCCCAAGGTTGGAGGATTTTTCTTGGGTCACTTCAATCTTTGACACTTTTGCAGCCGACAGCCAATGGTTAGGTGATTGGATTGCATTCAGGACGTTAAGGGTTAATGTGCTTGGCACAAGAATTAACCCCATCACCAAACAGCAGAATTTCCCCAAGACCTTGATTAGCTCGGTGCGTCGGGACACACCCTATTACTTCTAGTATTACCTAGATTTTCGTCCGATCTGTTAAGATTTCGTAGCCATCTTCGGTCACTAAGACCGTATGCTCAAACTGAGCGGACAGCGAATTGTCAAGAGTGACGGCTGTCCAGCGGTCAGATAGAATCCGGGTGAACTTGGAGCCAGCATTTAAAATCGGCTCGATCGCTAACGTCATTCCCGCTTTGAGCTTAACATTCGGCAGTTCACGGGTACGGTAATTAAACACGGCAGGCTCTTCGTGCAGATTTCGCCCGACACCATGACCGGTGAAGTCTTCTACGACATTAAAGCCATGGGATTTCACATGGTCTTCAATCGCCCCCGCAATGTCGAGTAAGTACGCTCCTGCCTTAACTTGTTCAATGCCTTTATAAAGCGTTTCTTCTGCCACCCGAATTAATTGAGCCGCTTCGGGCGTGACTTCACCAATCGCTAGAGTAATGCAAGAGTCACCATGAAAACCTTGGAAATAAGCCCCAGTGTCTACTTTTAGCACATCTCCGGTATGAATGACTTTCTTGCGATTGGGGATACCATGGACTACTTCGTTGTTAATGCTAGAGCAGATGGAAGCGGGAAACCCATGGTATCCTTTGAAGCTCGGTGTTGCCCCCATTTCACGGATACGCTTTTCCGCATAGGCATCCAAGTCAGCGGTGGTCATGCCCGGTTCCACCCTCTGAGAAATTTCTTGGAGTACCGTTGCCACAATTTTAGCGGCCTGTCGCATGATTTCAATTTCATGATCAGACTTGATTTCTATACCCCGGCGTTTTTTCTTAGGCGTGGGAGGGGTAGGGGATTTAAACAGCAAATTGCTAAAAATTTTTTTCATGCGACTGACACAGGGGTGAGGTGTGAACTTAGGTGAGTGGCTTGTCTCTTTTAAGGTAGCTTAACATTGCTTCAATCAGACTCCTTCGGCTCTGTGTATAAAGCGAGGAGGGATTGAACTAGCGCGATTGCGCTTTTAAATTGCTGGTTAAGACGGACGCGGGGACGCACAGAGGGGAGACACCCAGAGGGATTGACGGTTCATCCTTCACTAAACAATATGCTTTCTTAAATACACAACAGCTTAGCGCGATTGCGCCTAGCACACCGACCGGCGGGGTGATGGCTTACTGGGCAGAAACGGTGATAACCCCAGTCATCCCAGCTTCTGTATGTCCGGGAATTGGGCAACGCAAGGAATATTGACCCGGTTTCATGGGGACAAACACCCACTCGGCTTCTCCTCCGGGTTTTAGTTCCAGTTCATGAATTGCCCCTTTAATTTCAACTTTGCCGGCTTCAACTTTTTGAGTCCAGCTAATATCGGCAAAGTCTTTAGCCGTGAAGTAGTGTTTTTGGGGGCTAGGATTATCGAGGATGAGTTTGTAACGCTGACTGACGACAAACTGTAAGTTATTGGGGAAAAATTTTAACTCGTTGGCGCTGTTGCCTAAGCTAACTTTAACTTCGGTGACTTGGGGTGCGGCAAGGGCTAAGGGTGTGCAGAGAATTCCCCAACCCAGAATGAGACCTAGTAGTATCGAGAAATATCGACGGAGGTATGGGCGGCGGACATCGGGAGCGATTGAGATAGGTAACAGCATGATGGTTTAAGGATCAATTCTTTCCCAGATTGTAGGGGGTTGGGCACCGGTAAGAGGGAATCGGTTGATGTTGAAAGAGTAGATTTTTTTTAACGCAGAGGCCGCAAAGGGTCACGCAGAGGGGCGCAGAGTTTTTGCATCTCTGTTTTAGCCTGAGGAGTATCAGCTTGCTCCCCCGCTCCCTCTGCCTGGGTACATAAGTTATTTGGAGGCTGATACCGCAGGACCGGCGGTTACCACAACTAGATTAGCTGGATGAAGTAACTCTTTAGCCGCCTGATTGACTTGTTCTACGGTAACCGCTTCGATTTGACTGATGAAGTTGCGAAGTTCTGATGACCCTAAGCCATATACTTCGTTATTTAAAATTGTCTGCGCTAAACTGCTGGGATCGGCAAGACCGACTGGATACTCGCTGGTAATCGAACGTTTGGCTGCGGCAATTTCACTAGGGGTAACACCTTTTTCTTGGATTTGCTGGAGCAGCACAATGGTACTGGCGATCGCTTTTTGGGCATCTTCGGGTGCGGTTTGCATTTGAATCAAAAAGGGTCCTGGATGGAGTCCAGCTTGGAAGTAGCTGTAAATCCCGTAAGTTAGCCCTTGGCGATCGCGAATTTCTGTACCCAACCGACTGGATAAAGTATCGCCCCCGACAATCTGATTCAACACTAAGGCAGCATAGTAACGCGGGTCTTGTCGGTCAATTCCCCGATAACCCAACAAGGTAACAGACTGAGTCTTCCCCGGTAGCACGGGGTTCAGTTCCACCCTGGTTTTGGGCAGGGGCACTTGTGGGTAATTGGCAACGGGGGGTTGACCGCTATCTTGCCAAGAAGCGAGTTGGCTTTCCAAGAGCGATCGCACTTGGGCTGGGTCAAAGTTACCCACCAAGCTCAATACTGTGGTATCTGGGCGATAGTGCTTCTGATAAAAATCCACCACATCCTCACGCGTAATCTCCTTCAAACTCTCCTCGGTGGGGAAAGCGTGGAAGGGATGATTCTCTGGGTAAACGGTCTGTTGAAATGTGCGAATGGCTACCTGTGATGGGGTATCCAACTTAACCTTGAGAGCCGTGAGCATTTGTTGGCGGGTTAACTCTAGCTGATCGGGGGGAAATGTGGCATGTTGCACCACATCCGCCAAGCTTTGAATCAAAATGGGTAAATCGGCGGCTAAACTGTCTCCCTCGATATTCACCCCTTCTCGGTTCGCCCCAAAGCCCAAACTTGCGCCTCGCTCTTCCAAAACTTTGGCAATCTCTAAGGCATCTCGCGACTTCGTACCATTCATCACATTATCGGCGGCTAGGCTTGCCAATCCCGCTTTCGCTGGCGCATCAAACTCTGTACCCGCACGGATATAGCCAGTTAGGGTGACCGTTGGCGTGCTGCGATCCGGTAACAGCAAGACTCGCATCCCATTCGTTAACCGCATCTCTTCCGGTAAAGCCTGGGGTGTGGGTGTCGCGGATGAGTCTACTGGAGGCAGGTATTTTGCCACCTCAGCCGGGTCTACGGGAGAGCCATCGCTGAAGTTTTCACTGGTTTTCCCCGCCTCCGCCGACCCTTGCTTGGCCTGCTCATCTAGCTGAGTGGGTTCAAAAAAGCCCACGGTTCGATGTTCCGGCGTCAAGTAAGTTTGAGCCACACGCTGCACCTGGGCCGCACTCACTTTCTGCACGGCTGCCAGATAGCGGTCTGTATAGCGATAATCACCCCCTGATAGTTCGTCATAACCTAGTTGCATGGCTTGGCTGGTAATATCGCGGTTCTCTAAAATGACGTTGGCTGTGAGTTGGGTTTTGGCTCGCTTGAGTTCTTCCTCGGTAACGCCTTTGTCCCTCAACTGAGCTAACTCTGAGGCTAGCACTTGGTCAATTTTTTCTAGCTTTTGACCGGGAGCCGCCGTAGCGCTCAGCTCATACCAGCCTGCTCCAATCAAGTTAGCCGCACCCCCTGACAAATCGCTAGCAATGCCGGATTCCACCAAAGCTTGGGTTAGGCGAGAATTGCGTCCACCCGTCAAGATATAGTCCATCACATCCAGCGCGGGTATATCTGGATGATTGGCGGCGGGTAATGGATACACTTCTTGCATGAAACTGGCGCTACCCGCTTCACGCAGGACAATTGGATTTTGGCGGTTGGATTTTGGCTTTTGAAGAGGAGAAACAGAGGTTATCGGATCTAGATGGGCGGATGAGTTGCCTGAGACTTTGCCAAAAGTCTGTTTAACGGCGGCGAGGGTTGGTTCCGTTTGGAAATCACCCACGATAATTAACGTGGCATTTCCAGGGTTGTAGTACTTACGATAGTAGTCCTGTACCTGCTCAACGGTAAATTTCTGTACATCTGCCTTAGTACCCCCGACCGGTAAACCGTAAGGTTGGTTGGGAAACGCCGCGCGCATCACGGCGCGGCTGAGCCGGTAGCTAGGGCTGTTTTCGTACCCCTGCAATTCAGAAATGACGACGCGCTTTTCCTTTTCGAGTTGCTGCGGTTCAATCAGGGAGTTCTGCATTCGGTCTGATTCTAGAACCAACAAGGCTTTCAGTTTTTCTCGCTCGACTGTGCCGAAGTAAGCCGTTTGGTCGTAGCTGGTGAAGGCGTTGGATGCACTGCCTAAAGCACTGAAAAGACGACCAAATTGAATGGGACGCTCTTTGGTGCCTTTGAACATCATGTGTTCTAATTGATGGGCAATTCCATTCACTCCAGGCGCTTCGTTACGAGAACCAATCTTGTACCATATCTGCACTGTGACCACGGGTGCCGTATGTACTTCTTTGGTGAGGACAGTTAGACCATTGTCCAGTACTGTTTTACGAACATCTTGAGTCAGGGCAAAGGCTTGGGATTCAGTGCTGGTGACTGGGGGTGAAGTCGCTGGACGCTGGGACAGTAAGACTTCTGATGGAGCTGAAGTGGCTTTCGTCGTGAATACCACCGTACTCAAACAGAGGCTGAACAGCAAAAGTAGAAGACTGCGACGACGAGCATTAGACCGGAAATGCATAGGTTTTGTTGAGCGAATCAGAGAGAGGGAAGGGGAGATAATCCGGATGGGCTTGTAGCAGGCTACGCATCGGGACAGAAAATCTAAGAATAATGTTCTATTCTATGTATTGGGTATTGGGTTTCCATAAAATCGTATTATCTCCCCTTGAGAGGCAAGTTCTCTGTTCTTTAACGGATAAGCTATTCAGCCTTTCAATCGCTGATTCGGATTCGCTGTCAAAATTCAGGCGTAAGGGCTTGACGTTTTAGTCATATCAAGATTAGCGGCCTAACAGCTAATCTGAAACAGCAAAGCCAGCCAATTGAATGAGGATTGGGCTTATTGATGGCTCAGGACTCGGAGAAATTCTAGAGGTAGACCATCGCTGTCGGCAATAAAAGCTACTTCATAAACCCGTGAACCAATCATCTGTTGAGTTGGTTCCAAAAGAATTTTCAGGGGTTGCAACGCTTCCGGGTTCTGGCTTGATGCTTCGGCAAAGCGTTCTTGTAAGTCACTCAACCAAGTCGGGAGATTCGTTACCGCATCGGTGAGATCGAAGGACAAATGGTAATACCCGACATAATGCTCATCCCCAAAAGCATCGGGCGCAGGACGGGGTTCGGGAATTTGAATCAGTTCGATCCGTCCTCCTAACCCCTCCATCCAGCAAGCGAGAGTGATACCGGCTGTGAAGCGTTCACAGACGGTAAATCCCAGTTGTTCGTAAAATGCGATCGCGCGATGAATGTCGGCTGTACGAATTGAAGCGTGGTGCATCGGATTTTGGATTGAGTGACTCAACCTCCAATCTAAAATCTCAAAGGGTCGTGTCTATTCAAAAATTCGGAAGTAAGGATAACGCACGGGTATCCCTGGTTCTTTTTCCAAATCAAAATTGATCACTTCCCAACAAGGTTCTTGTTCCGGTTCGGGGCTAAATTCTACGGGCAAGCCATAAAGCCTGGGTTTAGCGGGTTCTGAAGGCGATCGCCAGGGTGTGCTACGCTCCAAGTACGAACTCACTAACTCTTTATAGCGACTGGCAATAATCACCCGCGTCGCTCGGTATCCTTGAGTATAGAGTCGGTCTAGCGCTTCATGAATTTCAAAGCGAATTCCATCCGGGTGCGTGTGTTGTCGATACCACTCATCGTTCCACTGACGCCAGTGACGCCCGGATTGTAAATGAATCAATTCCCCAGTTTTTGGGTCTGCCTCAAAGGCACCATGACGCGGACACAGATAAGTATCGGTCAGGGTCAATGCCGGAATCATCTGACGGCAGTGAGGACACTGAATCTCTGGACCAAATATGGGGTACTGCAAGCTTGAATTGATCATTACATACCTATAGCCGTCTTTCCCTTGTGTGCTAGCCCTGTGGCTTTATTATATCTAGGGATCTGTTTGCTTCAGAAGATGTTTTGAGTAAACATATTGAATTAACTCTAGATTGTGAACGAGCTCAATCAGCAATTCTCTCTAACGACTACTTTCTGGTCACCTCCTGACCTTTCTCCTGCTGCGTTTATTGCCCCGAATGCGGTGGTCATGGGTCAGGTTGTACTAGCCCCTGGCGTCAGCATTTGGTATGGTGCGGTTGTACGAGCCGATGTTGAGCGGATTGAAATTGGTGAATGCACCAATATTCAGGATGGAGCAATTTTACACGGTGACCCTGGCAAGCCCACCATTCTTGAAGATCATGTCACGGTTGGTCATCGTGCTGTAATTCATTCAGCTTACATTGAACGCGGTAGTTTGATTGGCATTGGTGCGATCGTGCTAGATGGTGTACGTGTGGGTACCGGTAGCATTGTGGGTGCTGGTGCGGTGGTGAGTAAAGATGTTCCTCCCTTCTCGCTAGTGGTTGGAGTTCCGGCTAAACGATTACGCGATATCGCTGACGCGGAGGCGGTGGAACTGATTGAACATGCACGGCGTTATCAAAAGTTGGCTCTGGTTCACGCTGGCAGAGGGACTGATTTAGGGTTTACCAATCCCCACTAATATCGTTTCCCCTTAAGTCTTATGGCAAACTGTGCCAATTTGCTTAAAAATGGAAAAATGAGAATCATTCAAAAAACTTCAAGCGTTAAGGCAAAGGACTAAAAATATGGACATTGATTGGCGTGTAGCTATAGTTTTGTCTCCTATCCTCCTGGCAGCAGGCTGGGCAGTCTTCAATATTGGTGCGGCTGCCCTGAGACAAGTTCAGGGGTTTCTCAGTAAATCCTGAATCGTACTGAGTACGACTTAGAAGAAAGCCAGCTAACCCACGACTTCAAGAGGATAGCTGGCTTTAAGCTGATGTGCAGCTAAATGGCCATAGCGAAATTGTCATAAGGGGTGTGGGGTGTGGGGTGTAGGGTGTGGAAATAGGCTTTCTTACTCCCTTCCCACCAGAAGATTACTTATTCTCCACTTCCCCAGCTTCCGCAGCTTCCCCAGCTTCCGCAGCTTCCGCAGCTTCCCCAGCTCCCTCAGCATAGGTATTCTTAGAGCGGGAAGGGAGTAAATGCGTCACAGCTTATTACTGGGGAGTGTCGATATGGGGGAAGGGGTTGAACGGGTAAACAGTTCATCCTCAAGGGAATTCTTTTAAGTGGCATTGACTCAGTGCAATGGTGTCAACAGATCTGGGTCGAGAACAACATTTAAACAGAACCCCAACCCAGAGCATTGGCTACCTGACTTGCCAGGGTCAAAGGATCGAAGGGCTTGGTTAACACTGCTTTTACCCCTAACTCCGCAAATCGGCGCTGTTCAGCAGCTTGTACCTTCGCTGTCAAAAAAACGACAGGGATGTCCTGGGTGGCAGCATTCGCCTGTAGTTTGTGAAAGGTCGTGGGGCCGTCCATGTCTGGCATCATCACGTCTAGGAGAATGGCATCTGGCTGCTGTGTCTCAGCTTGAACCAAACCTTCACCGCCGCAAGCCGCCGTCATGACTTCCCATCCTCCTACCGTCTCCAAACAAAGTTGGGCGACTTCCCGGATATCATCTTCATCATCGATGAATAGAATTCGCTTTGTTGTCATTCGTGATTTTGTTGTCACTTAGCTATGAGTTGTTAGCCATTAGGCAGAGGGAAGCTTTTGGGATTTTTCTATGATTACCATAGTTTATCTCTATGGTTAGGGAATCATACTGCCGCAGCCTTACTCATGTATCGTGCTCAGGTTTGGTCACGATGCGGTTGAGCAGGGCAATCACACGCTGCTCAAAGTGTTCTGGGGTAATTCGGCCTTTGGTGAAAAACTCCGTTGGCCCTAACGCCAAGCGATCGCGCTCTGCCTGAGTCAGCTCCTGTGCCGAATATACCACCAGCGGGACCTCGTGCAAACAGTCATACAACCGCAGCCATTCCACTACTGCATAGCCATCGACCTCAGGCAGCACCAAATCGAGTAACAATAAATCGGGAAGCACATGTTGACTCATTTGAATCGCTTCTCGCCCAGATGTGGCGTGATACGCTTCAATCCCATGACGCTCAAACATCGTCGTTAGTACCCGCCCTAAATCTAGGTCATCTTCCACCACCAAAACGCGAGTCACCTTAGCTTGCTGCTTTAACGACTGCTTAATGGTTTCAAATAGGGTTTCCATCGTCAAGGGTTTGGACAGCCAGTTTGCCACCTCTGGATGAGAGGATTTATCCTCCTCCGATGCCCAACCACTAAAAATAATGATGGGAATATGTTTCGTATCGGGCTGTTCCTTAAGGATTGCCATTGTCTCCCAGCCATTCATGCGAGGCATAAGCAAATCCAACAGAATCACTGACGGTTGTAACAGCGCCGCCTGAGCGATCGCCTCCTCGCCTGAAGCGACAGTCACAACACGATAACCTCGATTTTCCAGCACGGCTTTGATGACCCCATGAATTGAAGTATCGTCATCACACAGTAAAACTAGAGGAGGCGATAGAGATGGGGAGTCTGTTTTCTCCTCCACTTCCTTGCTTTGAACCAGAACTGGTAGGGTGAAACAGAACGTGCTGCCCTCATCCAACTTGCTCTCGGCCCAAATGTACCCCTCATGCTGCTGTACAATGCTGCGACAAATGGCTAAACCCAAACCCGTGCCGCCTTTATCGCGTGAATCTGAGGCATTGACCTGTTGAAATCGCCCAAAGATGGTTTCGAGCTTATCTTCTGGAATGCCCCGTCCGCGATCCCTTACTTGAAACAGTATCTGGTTTGATTGGTCAGGCAGGGGTACAGGGCTACAAAACAACGTAGAGTTAAATCGCTCCTCATTCAAGAGATCTTCTGCCCTTGGAAGTTCGGCAATGATCTCAACAGTTGTATTCGGAGGTGAAAATTTGATCGCGTTACTAATCAGATTGGTGAATACCTGAATCATGCGATCGCGATCAACCTGTATTTGAGCGTCTATCGGAGAAACAGCCAGAGTAACGCCTACCTTCTGAGCCATGGATTGCATATCCTCCACGGTCTGTAGGATTAAGTCACGCACGTTACAGACTTTTTTCTCCATTTGCACCTTGCCCGACTCGATGCGCTCAATATCCAAGATGTCGTTAATCAGCCTCGTGAGACGGTCGGTATTTCCGGCGGCAATTTCCAGCATCCGTTGTGCTTTTTGCGGTTGGGTGGTTAACAGTCCTCCTGCTACCAAACCCAGCGATCCCCGAATCGCTGTCAGAGGCGTTCGCAATTCGTGACTTACGACCGAGATGAATTCATCTTTCATCCGTTCCACTGCAAGGCGTTCGGTAATGTCTCGGAAGGTGATCACCGCACCCACGATAGGTGCAAAGGTGGAGCGTTGTTGAGCATTCTGGATTTGAGTTGAAGAATTCTCCGGTTCTGCCCATCTACCTATCTGCCCATCTACCCAATTCACTTTTTTTGGCTCTCCTCGTTCTGTCATGGGAGTAGCAATACACTCAACTGGGAAACAGGAACCATCTTTGCGCCAAAATACCTGCTCTTTGAAGTGTTGGAGTTTACCGTCTTGGAGTACGGCATAGAGGAACGTCTCTTCCAGAGTACAGGGAGTACCGTCTTCCCGATGGCACAACCGAGCCGGGATCGGCTGGTTCATGAGTTCCTTGACCTGGTAGCCCAGCATTTTGGCAGCGGCGGGATTGACAAAGGTGATGTTTCCTTGCGAGTCTACCCCACAGATGCCTTCCCCGGCTGAATTGAGAATTAACTCGTTTTGATGGCGTAGCTGTTCTAGTGCCTCTGTGGCTGAGTATCGCTCTATCTCATTGCCAATCCACTGTGCCATCAGCTTCAACAACTCTTTGTCCACCGCATTGAACGGCTTGCGTGAAGGAACATGGCTACAAAAACAGAGTATACCGTAGACACTATTATTTACAATGACTCGCATCCCGATGTAGGTTTCCATCTGGAACTCAACATAAGCTGGATGATGACGCCACTGGGCAGCACTGGCGTGTTGAATGCAAAGCGGTTCTGACATTCGCAAGGCTTCCAGGCAATACGACTGTCTGGCATCAAAGACGGCACCAACGGCAACAGAGTGGTTTGGCGTCTGGGCGGCGATAATCTCGTAGCGATGACCCTCGATATGAGCGAGAAAGCCAAACTCTAGGCCAAAGTGCTGACAACCAATTGCTAACATCTTGTCAAAGCACTGGTTGAGGTAGAGTTGCCCTGCGGCTGTGACTTCACAAAAAGACCGTAGCATGGTTTCGCTCTGTAGCAGTTCTTGCTCTGCCTTTTTACGTTCCGTGATGTCGTTGTTAATCTCTAAAATCTTGACGGGGATGCCGTACTCGTCCCGCTGTAAGGCCCAACGGCTGGCTACGATCAGGCAAGAGCCATCCGCCCTTGTGTGCAGGAGTTCCCCTTCCCAACGCCCAAAGCGTAACAGTTCGGCTTCGATGTCCTCTAGCGGTTGGGGAAATTGAGATTGTAGCAAGGTGCGGACATTTTGACCGAGAGCTTGCGATCGCGTATAACCATACATTTTCACGGCTCCTTGGTTCCAAAAGATAATGCGATCGCTCAAGTCGCGGACCATGATGGTGTCGTGAGCCAAATCCAACAGTTGAGCTTGGGCTTGTAACTCGGCCTCTGCTAGTTTGCGTTGGGTGATATCTCGAATTAAAATTTGCACCGCTGGTTTGCCTTCGTAGACAATCCCGACAATGATGGACTCTACATCAATAATTTGCCCATCAACACGCACCATACGAATTTCGGTCAGGGAGTCTTGTTGCCCTTCTTCCTGAACTTGCTGAATTCGCTGTTGCACCAAGTTTCGGTTAACGGGATGAATTCTGTCTAACAAGGAAGTGCCAATGAGTTCTTCACTCATCCTTGCCCCTAAGAGTTTCACTCCTGCGGGATTGATGTAAGCAATATTTCCTTCACTTTGAACCAGGATCGTTTCCGGAGAAAGTTCCACTAACAGGCGATAGCGTTCTTCACTGTCTCGTAGTGCTGTTTCTGCCTTCGTTCGCTCGTGTTGCGATCGAGCTTCTTTCAGTGTGATGGACAAGTAGTCAGCCACTTCTATCAATGTGGCAACCTCATAAGGACTCCATGGGCAAGGTTCTGGTGAGTTAAAGCATAGCAAGCCGATTAATCCATCTGTATGGTGACGCAGTGGTACAGCCAGGAAGGCTTTGGTGCCATTCGCCAGCATGATATCTGACAGGGGAGTCAGCTTGATGTCAGCCGAAATATCTGCCACGATTTGTGGCTGGTTTTGACGTAAAGCACTCAGATAGTCGGGTGCCGCCGTTAAATCGGCGACAAACCCTTGCAATGCTGGCATTGTGGGTGGAGCGATTGCCTGAATCACTCTCAACATACCTTGTTGGTCAATAGTAGAATAGGCAACTTGCAGGCATGTAAAATGTTCGCTTAGCTGTGTAAGGACGCGTTCAATCACTTGCAAAGGCTGCATTCCGGTGGTAATCCCGGTCGATATAGTATTAATAAGCTTTAGAGATACTTGGCTTTCGTACAATCCTTTCTCTGCTGCTTTTCGCACGGCTATTTCCTGCTGCAATTGTTCGTTAGCCTTCATTAATTCAGCGGTACGCTGTTGCACCTTCGCTTCCAACTCATCCTTGAGTTGGCAAAGTTGTCGTTCTGCTGGCTTGCAAGAGGTAATATCCTGGCTTGAAGTCATGCCACCCAAAAGTTCCTCCTGCTCGGTTGGTGATATATCACCATCTCTCTGACTCATATTCTCTTCACTCGTATTTGTAACCTTAAGGGTGGCCTTTTCGACCTAACTCACAATAGCTATAAACTGTCGCCATACAGGTTAGGACTTTCTTTAACGGCTCAGACGACCATGTACTATTAATCCACCTTCTGTCCTCGTATGAACTCCGGTCAGACTTTTGCTATAGCTGAATAATTTTGGGTTTGAAAGTCTCTTATAGAGGAATCTGAATCCAAAATTCTGTACCTCGTCCTGGCTCAGATTTACACGTCAATATTCCTTTATGCTTTTCAACTACAATCTGATAACAAATGGCTAAGCCCAAGCCTGTTCCCTTCCCCACGGGTTTAGTTGTGAAAAATGGATCGAATATTTGTCTTCTATCGTTTTCCGTCATTCCTGATCCGTTATCCGTAATCCGAATTAACACCTCATTGGGTTCTATAAATTCAGTACAAATAGAGATTTTCGGTGAGAAGAAAAGATTTTCTGCAAGACGCTTTTCTCTTACTTCATCGATCGCCTCAATGGCATTATTAAGAATATTCAAAAATACTTGGTTTAGCTGCCCTGCGTAACACTCTACTGAAGGAATATTGCCATATTCTTTAATGATTTTAATCGCAGGTATTCTGGATTTCAGCTTATTCTGCAAAATCAAAAGGGTGCTATCAATGCCCTCATGAATATTTACTCGTTTTTTTTCGGATTCGTCAAGACGAGAGAAATTACGTAGAGACAAAACAATATTCCGAATGCGTTCAGATCCATATTTCATCGATGAAAGGATTTTAGGCAGGTCGGAGGCAATAAAATCTAGGTCTAGATTTTTTAATTCCAATTGAAGTTCTGGTTTAGGATTTGGATAATGTTCACTATAGAGAGTGAGTAGATGCAACATGTCTTGAATATATTGATGAGCATAGTTAATATTGGCATGAATAAAGTTGATGGGGTTGTTAATTTCATGAGCAACACCCGCTACTATTTGTCCGAGAGCCGACATTTTTTCGCTTTGTACCAGTTGAGCTTGAGTCCGTTTTAACTCTTGCAAGGCTTGCTGAAGTTGCAGGGTTTGTTCTCTCAACTGAGCTTCTGATCGCTCCAAGGCTTCTTGTGCTCGTTTGCGTTCAATAAACTCACCGATATGGCTGCCAATTGCCGTCATCATTTGGAGCAAATCTTTATCGAACGGATGAATTTCTTGGTTGAATAAGGTGATGACACCCAGGATTTTTTGATCGCTAGTGACGGGGAAACCAAAGGCAGCGTGTAAACCTTCTTTTTGTGCGAGCGTAGCTCGCACAAACTGGTCATCCTGAACAACATCAGAAATCCACTGAGGAGTACCACTAGCCCAAATCTGACCCGGTAAACCAATTCCCGGTGCCAATGTCATCTGCTTAGAGGTTGCCTGAAATTCTGCAATTGAGATGGACTCGACTTGCCAAGTATCAAGGCAACGCAGTAAAGTTGCCCCTCCTTGCTCCCCGACCTCCTCTATGCTCCAAAATTGACCGAGTTGCCACCCCAGACTCTCGCAGAGGGCCTGTAAGATTTTCGAGATAGCGTCTTGAGTGGTGGTTGCTTGTGCCAAGACATGGGTCGTCGCCTCAAGGGCGTTGGTGAAGCGCACTAAGCGGTCTGTATTATTGATGGCTATTTCTAATAGGCGTTTGCCTTGGTCAGATTTCGGGTCTAATAGTCCACCCCGCAAAAGCCCCAACGCACCTCGAATTGAGGTCAACGGCGTGCGGAGTTCGTGACTGACATCTGAGACGAATGAATTGGGTTGAGTGGGTGATACGTTACTTGCATAAAAAGGTTTCCCAGTGCCAGTTTTGTGATTGAAGTTGTTATCCGTCATGTGCAACATCTTTACATAAGATTTAATTAATCATAAATTTAAAATTTTTTAGAGTTGTAAAATTAATTTTTACAAGCATTTGAAGAGTACTTAATTAACTGTAAAGATTATGCAAAGTGTATTACAGTATGACCCATGGCATTCTGGAGATTTAGGGGTGAGAGGTAACTTGATCTAGGCTTGAAGTACAAAGAGGATTGATTGTGAAGTTGCATCACAAAACCGAAGTTCTCCTACTGGCAAGAGAACTTCGGAACTGGAGCAGATTTGGGAGTACCTGGAAGAGAATGATGCGGTACGCTGTCGCTAACGCACTCTACCCGATTCAGATGATTGCCTTTTCCTTTGACTCTTTAACTTTTATTCATGTTCGACTCGAAACACGTTAGCGTAGAGATTGGCAATAATCTGTTTGCCCTCCTGCGTTGTCTCTAAGTATCGCAAGGCTGGCTGAATGTACGGATACACACCCTTCCAATAAAAGGTTGGGTAGTTCTTCCTTAAATCACCTGGTGTACGATAACCTAAAGTTTTGTTCACGCCAGTTTCTTCAAACTCGTAGAATAGGGCAGGAATTTTTTGTAAGTAGCGTGGGTCACTGAGTTGACCAATCAAATCAGCGGCTCTGACTAAACCTGGATAGTTGATGGTGTCGGAATGCTCCTCATCTAGAGGTACTGGGAAACGAGTGAGTTCAATATATCGCTCAATAACTTGGCTATCAAGGACATTGTGAATGCCGAAACGTTCCCTAATTAATAGTTTGCCTCGATCAACATGAAAAGGAGTCAAGCTAGCGTCTGTGGAGCCATAAGGCAGCAACATCATGATGTCGTCTAGACCAGTCGCATATAAGCTTTCGTCTTCTCTATCTTCCTGACAGACTCCCTTAACATAACCAATGTCATGACACAGCAAGGCAATGATAAAATGCAGCCAATCCTCACAGGAAACACCTCCTTCTCGGATATGTTTGCCCCGCAAAATTTCCTGTCCAACTAAGCTGACTAAAACAGTATGCTCGACGTTGTGATAGAGAGCATCACTGTTGGCAATAATTTCCAAAGCCATGTTTGCAGCCCATCCCAACATGTCTGCATAATTCGGTTTGAGGCTACCGTAAGTCTGGTAATAGCCAGCTTTCAGGCGTTCAACACAGCTATTAATTAACACGACTGTAGGATTAAACATCTTAAGTATCCTCGGAAAAAATTAACCTAACTTGGTGAATCAAGTTCATGAAGACAGCGTTCAACCGATCTGTTAATAGACAGGTTTGTTTTTGGGGTTAGGCTGAGACTGCACAGAAAATTAAATGTGTTCTTTTACTCTTTCATCATTTTGGCTAAAATTTGGGTGAGTAGGAATCAAGAAACCTCATAATTTTGATCGATGTTAATGTGGAGATCGACAGCCCAAACTATCAAGGCAATAAAAAACTCAGTAAACCTCATGGAACCTCATGAAAAACTCTAATATCTAGAGATTGGGTTCATAAAAAGCCAAATTGCATCCTGAAATATTAAAGTCAATGATTCTATTCCTAGAAAGATCTTATCTTCTACTTAAAATCTTATAAATAGGGAATAAAGAGTAAGATAAAATCCGCTGATCAACAGGCTAGATGAATGGAGTAAACCTAGATAGAAAACATCACACACTCAATGTAATCTTAACAATTACGGATTTATAATAGTTGTGATCGATATCAACAACAGGCGCGATCGATATCTCAACTGAGATAGAAACTAAAAATTTAGCCTTGAACAGTCAGTTTTCAGAATCAAGTTATTCCTGGGCTAAATTTTATGAATTGTGATTCAAAATCCTAAAATTAGGAAAAACCATGAAAGCGGAAGACGCATTAGAGTTTGTAGAAAAATTAGTTTATACCAAAACAGGTAAACATTTAAATGATTTAGAAAGAAAAGTCTTTCTTGGGTCTTACGAAGGGAAGACTTATGAAGAAATTTATCCTCTCAATCCTGAGTATGTAGAAAGGTACGTAGGTTATCGATTATGGCAAAAACTGTCAAAGGTATTAGAGGAGAGAGTGACAAAAAAAATGTTTCGAGGCGCGCTAGAGCGGGCGATTAAGAAACAATCTTTGCCAGTCGAAGGAATAGGAGGAGAGCCTAGACAGAGAGTTTTAATCTCGCATTGGGCACAAGAACCAGATTTATCACTGGCGTTGCAGTTGTGTGAAGCGATACAGCTTGCTCAACACCAAACGTTTAGAGCCACTGTCGGGTCAATCGGTCAAGATCTACCAACTTGGGAAGAAAATTGGATTGCTCAAATTGATACAGAATTGAAGCTATGTGACTACTTCTTGTTGCTATTGTCTCCTCAAGCCGCCGTGAGTGAAATGACGATTGAGAAGTTGCGGCGGGCTAAAGAATTGCGTGATTCGCGCCCCAACCACAAGCCTATTGTTTTAGCCATTCGTGTTAATTGTTCCCTCAATGCACCCTTAAATCATGACCTCCGCAACTACCTTGAAGGTCTTGGACAGCGTGAATGGAAATCCTCTGCTGATACTCCAAACTTAATTCAAGAAATTCTGAAATTTTTGATTGATGGGGAGAGAGAAGGAGGTGGAGAGTGGAACCAAAGTTTAACTGAAGAGGGAAGAGGGGGAGAGGATGAAAATATAACACCCTCTACTTCAGCGATTCTCAACTCTGCTGGGGTTGCCCTGGATAGTCCACCACTCCCTGTGGCAGAACCAGAGTTACCGAGTGGTCAAGTGCGTCTCGCCTCTGCTTTTTATGTAGAGCGAGTTCCTTATGAAGCTCTCTGTTATAAGGAAATTCTACATCCAGGTGCTTTAATTCGGATTAAAGCACCCAGACAAATGGGTAAAACGTCTTTGATGGCAAGAATTTTATATCATGCTAAAGAGCAGGGATATCGCACTGTACCCCTCTCGTTTCAACATGCCGATGCATCCGTTTTTAGTAGTTTAAATCAACTCTTACAGTGGTTCTGCGCCAGAATCACTCGAAAGCTCCGTTTACCTCATAAAGTAGATGATTATTGGACGGATACTTATGGTAGTAAAGATAATTGTACGGATTATTTTCAAGATTGCCTATTACCAGAAACGGATAGCCCCCTGGTATTAGGTTTAGATGAAGTCGATCGCGTTTTTCAATATCCCAGCATTGCGGATGATTTTTTTGGCTTACTGCGAGCTTGGTATGAAGAAGCTGGGTATGGTGATGGCGACTTGTGGGAAAAATTGCGATTAGTGGTGGTGCACTCGACGGAAGTTTATGTGCCCTTAAATGTCAATCAATCACCCTTTAATGTGGGTTTACCGATTGAATTGCCGGAATTTATACCTGAGCAGGTGCAAAATTTGACCCAGCGGCATGGACTCCATTGGAACACCTCTCAGGTGGAAAAATTAATGTCTATTGTCGGTGGGCATCCCTATTTAATCCGGGTTGCACTCTACCATATGGCGACAGGGCAGTTGACCCTGGAGCAATTATTAACCCTAGCCCCCACAGAAGCGGGACTTTATGGCGACCATCTGCGCCGACATTTGTGGCATCTCCAGCAGCATCCTGAGTTAGCTGCCGCATTGACTAGAGTTGTGACGACTGATGCACCTGTGGAATTAGAGTCCGTGCTGGCGTTTAAGTTACACAGTTTGGGTTTGGTACACTTACAGGGAAATTTTGTGACGCCTCGATTTGATTTGTATCGTCAATATTTTTATGAACGATTAGCGACGACTTAAGGTAAATTTTATCGTCACAGTTAGGACATGAAGGGTGAATCAAATGCCTTCTCTAGTTCTAGGGGAAAACGGTTGCAGCATTTCTTTACCCTTGAGAGTCGTTGACAAGATTTTGCAGAGAGCGGGAATTGGCGCTTTGATAGGAGTAGGGAAATGGGTGTATTGACAAGGCAGAACTTCTCAGCTTGGCGCTCCAGTCAGTGGTCTGGCTAGAACTCGCCTCACATGTAAATTCTATTGACGGCACAAATACAACAAGGGGATAGCATCCATGATTGAGGATACCGTATTTTCTAGTCAAAAGCGTACCCTAAGTAAAACACCAAATCCAGATTATCACTACAAAGTTGGGGGGCATTTGCCATTGGATGCTCCTAGTTATGTCGTGCGGCAGGCCGATTTTGAACTGTATGAAGGGTTAAAGGCTGGGGAATTTTGTTATGTCCTCAACTCCCGGCAGATGGGGAAAACCAGCTTGCGGGTACGAACCATGCAAAAACTGCAAGCCGAAGGATTTGCCTGTGCGGCGATTGACTTGACAAAAATTGGTAGCCAGGATATTACCCCTGATAAGTGGTACAACGGGGTGATCAGAAGTCTGGTGAGAGGATTTAATTTATCAGACAAGGTTAATGACCGCACTTGGTTGCGCGAACGCGAATACCTGCCTCCGGTGCAACGTCTCAGTGAGTTTATCGAACAAGTTCTGCTACCTTCTATTAGTCAAAAAATCGTCATTTTTATCGATGAAATCGATAATACGCTCAGCTTAAATTTCAAAACCGATGACTTTTTTGCCTTTATCCGGGCTTGCATTGAGTATGATCGACTTACGTTTGCCCTGTTTGGAGTTGCTACCCCTTCAGATTTGATTCAAAACAAAATCCGCACGCCGTTTAATTTGGGGCGGGCGATTGAATTGCAGGGTTTTGAATTAGAAGAAGCACAACCTTTAGCCGAAGGATTAGCTCTCAAATCGAACTATCCCCAAACCGTGCTAAAAGCGGTACTCGATTGGACAGGCGGGCAACCGTTTCTCACACAAAAACTTTGCCACTTCATTTTTACCTCAGAATCTCCTATCCCCATTGGTGGAGAGGAAGTATGGGTGGAAAATTTAGTGCGATCGCGGATTATTGATAATTGGGAAGCGATGGATGAACCCCCCCATTTGAAGACGATTCGCGATCGCCTGCTGCGAATTGGACAGCGTAGCCGTGCGCTACTTGATCTCTATCAGCAAATTTTGGAACACGGTGAAATAGCCGCCACAGGCAGTCCTGAACACCTAGAATTGCGATTGTCTGGGTTAGTGGTTAAGCGAGAAGGAAAATTAAGAGTTTGTAATCGTATTTATGCCTCTGTCTTTAATCTCAGCTTGGTGAAAAAAGCGTTGGTAGATTTACATACCGAATTTATGCAATTGGTCACCAAGCAAGAACAACGATTGTTGTCGATGCTAAGTATGATGAAGGGGAAAGGATTTGATGAATTGCTTCATGATATTTTGGGTTCCATTACTGTTAAAATCTGCGAGTTAGTCAGTGTAGACCGTACCACTATTTTATTTGTCGATGAAGACCAAAAAGAACTCTGGTCTATTATTGCCAGAGATGGCAGCAGTCGATACCCAGAAATTGAAATTCTATCCAGCAAAGAGACAGAAGGACGGGTCACTAATTTCAAAAAATTGGTAATTACGCCCTTTAATTTTTGCGAGGATACAGATAGCCGTGATGAGCAGCCAGGAACAGCAAATGGTTACCACACCTACAATGAACTCCTGCTCCCTATTTTAAATGAACAGGGAGATTTAGTAGCAGCCGTTCAGTTACTGAACAAACTGAAGCCGATCAATAATCCAGCCGCTCCCCTTTCAGAAAGAATTGACAAACTCGGCTTCACTTTTGCCGATCAAAAACAGTTTGAAGATTATGCACCTTCCATCCGACGTGTTTTAGAACGATGTCAAGATTGTTATAAACTCACCCAAAAATTACACGCCGCCGAAGCGCTCACAAAAGCTACACGTTACCTTTCTGAAAGTTTGGATTCGGATGAAATCCTCGGACGAGTGATGGATGCAGCCAAAAAGCTCATGAATGCCGACCGAAGTACCCTATGGCTGATAGACCGAGAGGCGAATGAATTATGGACCAAAATACTGTTTGAAGATGGTTCTGTCAGGGAACTACGTGTACAAGTTGGACAAGGTTATGCCGGCAAAGTTGCGGCTAGTGGTGAGCCTCTCAATATTGCCTTCGATCTTTACGATCACCCCGATTGTGGAACGGCAAAGCAAACCGATCAAAAGACAGGTTATCGGACTTGTAGCTTACTCTGTATGCCTGTTTTTAGCCCAGATGGTGAACTGTTGGGTGTGACTCAATTAGTGAATAAAAAGAAACCCGGTGAGTTTCCGGACTACAACCCTGCTCATTGGCCACAAGCACCTGAATGTTTTAAGGCAAGCTTTGATGCCAACAGCCAGAAATATATGGAAATATTCAACGCTCAAGCTGGGGTTGCGTTGCAAAATGCCAAGAAGTTTGAGAAAGCCAAAGAAGAAATAAAAACTCACAAAGAAAATGTCGTCAGTCAAACCTTAGCCATGCTGAGTAAAGTCATGGAAAATGAGGGATTTGATGATGTTCTCGATGCAACGTTGCGTTCGATGACAATTAAGATGGGGAAATCTCTGAGAGCTGATCGAACCGCTATTTTTTTATTAGATGAAGAGAAAAATGAATTGTGGTCGATTCTCGCTGAAGAGGATGATGAAGGAGAACGCTCTTTAGAAATTCGGATTCCTGCGGACAAAGGAATTGTGGGTGAGGTGGCATCTTGTAAGCATCTCGTCAATATTCCCTTCGATTTTTATGATGATCCGCGCTCCACGACAGCCAAGGAGCAAGATAAGAAAAATGGATATCGCACTTATACCATGTTGGCCTTGCCCTTGTTAAACGAGCAAGGTGATTTAGTGGCTGTCGTTCAATTACTCAACAAATTAAAGTCCGGTTATCATCGCACAGCTTCCTTAGCGGAAAAAGTGGATCAAAAAGGCTTTACCAAGGCCGATGAACAAAAGTTTGCGGAAGACGCTCCTTTGATTCAAATGATACTCGAAAGCTTCCGTTCTTATCATAAAACAACCCGAGCCCAACGAGTAGCAGCAGCCTTGATGGCAGCAACCCGTTCCGTCAGCCAGAGTAGTTTGGAACTGAACGAAATTCTCCAACGGGTGATGGAAGCCGCTAAAAAACTGATGAATGCTGACCGTAGTACTTTATGGTTAATTGACTACAAAGCGGGGGAATTGTGGACAAAAATTCCGTTTGAAAATGGTTCGGAAAAAGAACTCCGAGTGCGGCTAGGAGAAGGTTATGCCGGCAAAGTTGCAGAATCGGGTAAACCCCTGAATATCCCCTTTGATTTGTATGGTCGTCCAGACTCTGAAACTGCTAGAAAAACCGACCAAAAAAGTGGTTATCGCACCTATAGTTTGTTGTGTATGCCGGTTTTTAGTCCTGATGGTGATTTGATTGGTGTCACACAATTAGTCAATAAGAAAAAAGTCGGTGAATTTCCCGATTATGACCCCGCCACCAATGGCATTGAAGCACCCGAACACTTCCGCATGAGCTTTGATGAAAGTGATGAAAAATATATGCAAATTTTTAATAATCAAGCTGGTGTTATTTTGCAAAATGCTGAGCTGTTGGCAGAAGTCAAGCGCCAGGAACAAACACTACGAAATAACCTTAGTTAATCAGGAGTGCGATAATACCGATGTTCAGCAAAAATTTAAGTTCAAGCCAAACTTCCCTACCCCTTTAATCCGTCCTCAGTCAAACTCGCTTTTCAAGGGTTTAAAGGGATGTGGTTTATCATCCGTTTTACTCAACCCTTAGCCGGTGTCATTTCTTCGTCAATTCGCTACGCTTGTGTCTATCTTCACCGTTCTTTTGATTATTTTTTTCTCTGTTCAGTTAAAACAAGCTTTGGTTATACAATTTTTCCTCAATGAGCCGCTATCCCCATCTATTTCCCCTACACCGTTGGACTTATTTACAACGCCTCCTGTTTTT
>DATNQL010000070.1:0-10198 GCA_036704025.1 Stenomitos sp. | reverse complement strand
TCGGTTGCCAGTTCGCGCGCCAACTGCTCTCGTTGAGTACCGACAACACCCGCCTCTAAAATTCCTGGTGTATCGGTAATCAAAATCCGGCGCTCTAATCCCTTTAACTTCAGACTATACGTCTCTCCCTCTCCCGTCGTCCCCATGGGGGCACCCACTTTCCCCACCATGCGCCCCATCAACGCATTCACGAGAGAGGTTTTACCCGCCGAACCTGTCCCAAATACCACAACTTGGATTTCTCCACGCGATAGGATGGATTCAATTTCCCGCGATCGCGCGATTAACTCTTGCCGCGCCACTTCATCCTGTATCTGCGTTACCTGTTGTTGAACCGCCTTGAGAGTTTCTTGTGCCGCCTCCGTTTTCTCTTCTGGGACTCTGGGTGTTCTGCGGCGTTGGCGTGATTTCCGTTGGGAGCGTCCAAACAGCCCAAAGTAATAGATAAAGGCAAAAATTAACAGCCCTAACAAGATCATCACCAAACCTAGCAAAATATTGGCTAGCAGAGGGGATGTCCAAGAAATTTGGGTATATAGGCTGTTCAGTGAATAAATTAGCCATAGCATCAGCCCTAGAATGAGGCTAATACCAATGATGAGCATTAATAAGCGCGACAGAGGCATGAATCAGTTGGGCTGTTTGTTCATATTGTGAACGACCACGCTTTCTTTGTGCGAAAGAGCCGCTATTTACAGCTTAGGATTAGCTATACTCTGTAGTTGGCAAAAACGGAGGAAATATCATGAGCTTGTTCGACCAAATCCTCGGCGCGATCGACAATCCTTCACAGCAAGCGAGTCCTGGTCAATTAGGGGAGATTCTCAGTACCGTTCAGCAGTTAAGCAATCATTCTAATACCGATCCCTCAACGATTCAATCTGTATTATCGGTAGTGGGAAGCTATGCTCGCTCGGCTTTACAACAAAAGCGAGCCAATGAGGGAGAGCAGCAGACTGAAGCCTTTGTTAATCAATTTGGTGGTACTCAGCCTAGCCATCAAGCCGTCGAATTACTCTTTGGTGCGCCTCAAATCCAGCAGATTGTTCAGGAAGTCGAACGCCGCACGGGGCTAAGTTCAGGTACGGTTCAAGCCATGTTACCCATATTGGTGCCCATTGTATTAAAGTTCCTGCAAACGGGTAGCAGTACTTCATCATCCCAAGGGGCAAATCCTGTTTTGAGTACGTTCTTAGATGCGGATGGCGATGGCGATGTCGATATCGCAGATGCCTTAGGGATGGCAGGGCGCTATTTCGGACAATAAAAGAACTGGGTTGAAGGTTGGAGGGTTAGACGGTAGCCGGTTTACATGAAGCTTCTCAGAAGCTGACTCACCAACCTTCAACTGGGCTTCACTCAGCGCTGAGGCTCAGGCGCGAGTGGCTTGAGCCAGTAATTTAACTAATTGCACCAGTTGTGGTTTGTCAAACGCTTTCACCAGAACCTTGGCAGCCGCCTTGGGTTCCAGTGGCAGGGTAACTTGTTTGGGCGGAGGAGTCGTCGCTTTTGTTGCAGTTGTGGGTGGTTGCTCCTTCTCTTTCCCAGCCGTAGCCGCAGGTACCGTGGCAAGTTTTTGTAGTTGGGGGCTGGGTGTTACTTCATTGGCTTTCCCTTGTTGTAATTGCTCGCTCGCTTGCTTGAGCTCCTTAATCACAATCGGGGCTAGCGATTGATAGGAATTCTTAGGATTCGCCATGGCTTTGTAGGAGACTTGAATCAGCGATTGCCAAGGTTTAATCCCCGCTCCTAACTGTAATAATCGCTTGCACATCGCCTGAAGTTGCTGGCGACTGGCTGGTGTGTCTGGTTGTTTAAATAGCTGCAACATCTGCCTCAAAATTTCTGTCACCTGAGGCACAAAGTTGGGAGGAAGGGTTCCTGGCTTTTTCGCCTCTGGAGGCGAAGCTCCACCGCCACCCTGCAATAAGCTGTTGAGGTAATTCTGTAGTTTGGCAAACTCTGGTTCTGCGGCTTGCATCTTCTTCTGGGCATCCTCTTCCCGCAAGCCAAATGGCCCTTGTAGCTGTTCGATTAAGTCTTTAAGGGTGTCGTAGCCCTTGAGGAATAAAGCCTCTAGCTTTTGGTCAACCTGAATGGAATTTTCCTTGAGAATTTTGAACGAATCCTCTAATCGGTGGGCTGTTTTTTGAATACTGGCAAAGCCTAGCATTGCTGCTCCCCCCTTGACAGAGTGGGCGGCACGAAACATTTCATTCACCCGCTCTTGATCTTGCACCACTGTGCGTAGATCTAATAGCCCTTTTTCCAGGGTATCGAGGTGTTCTTTTGCTTCTTCGATGAAATAACCTAAAATCCTTTGCTGGTTACCGGCATCCACGGCAGTGTTTCCTAGATTAGAACAGTTATGTGTACTCAGGTCTGGAAGGACTACCTCGGTCGATGTTGGCACCGGGCAGTATCAAGTGTAGGCTTTGCCAAATCTACCAGTCAGACTCTATTTTTTAGAGTACCTCAATCAAGGGATCGCACCCTCTTCACGCCAAAACTCGATTCCTCACTTGGCATAACCCCTAAGACGGGTTAGCGCTAGCGCAGGCATGGAAGCGCGCAAGCCTGACCCGAATTTCGTCCTCCCAATTCAGGCAAATATCAGCTCTTCGTGCACTTAAAACCAGAAATCACGACAACTCGACGACATTCTTCATCAAAACTTTATTTATCGACTATTTTCGCCATCTTCACTTTTACTTTATAACTATTACCTAAAGTAGTCGAAATCAGGCTTGTATCAATTGATTCACTCGAACGGTAGAGGAAGTAAAAGCTTCATCCGCTTACACTAAGAAGCGTCAGATGGTGATTTAACATTACCCCAGTATTAGCTTATGTTGTCCTGTCAGAATCCCCTATTACGTGTACTTGTGGTTGATGACCATGAATTAACGCGTGTCAGCTTGAAGCTAGCGCTTTCGGCACAAAGTCATATCGATATTGTTGGTTTGGCTAGCAACGGCAGAGAAGCCATTGAGATGGTTGAGCGATATCGCCCCGATGTGATTATTCTTGACCTACAAATGCCCGTTATGGATGGTCTGAGCGCTTCCACCCATATCAAAAGCATTGAACCCACGACTCAAATCATCGCCTACTCCTCAGTAGAAGACCCCCAGTTAGAGGTTATGAGTCAAACCGCGCCGATTGATGTTTTTTGTAAAAAAGACACTGCCACCAAAGACCTCATCAATTTAGTGAAGCAACTCGGTGACCGCAAAACAAACCCATTAGACGGCAGAACGAATACGAGCTGCAACGACTAACAGCACCTATGAGGAACTGCCGCTCTGTCAATAACGAAAAAGAGCGGCTGAATCTTTCGCTTGAGCTGATATCAGAGGCTGAACTCTTAGTTCCTGCCTGTTCCTTCGGGAAAAGTGAGCTTAAACTCTTCGATTAAGTCATCGAGTTCTTCCAACGCCTGATTGACATCAATTCTCAAGGTACCCAAGTCGGGTTTCTCTAAAAGCTGCACCAGAGACTCCCGATGGCTTTCAATCTGTGTAATTCGTTCGCGAAGCGTTTGTGGGTCCATCATGGGCTTACTTTACCTCATACTAATCTACTTACAAATTAAGCCTAGCGCAGGAAAGGAGGACGTTTAGGATTCGTCGGTTTGTTCTTGATGACCTCAGAAATAAACCGCTTGAGCGCCTTCTCTCGATTGGCCATAAAGGCTGACCAGAAGCCCGGTTGAAACTCATCCATCGTTTTAGCTAAAGCCCAGACATCGACCGCTAAGATGTTATAGAGCGTTTCATCTTCTTGTTGCAGGGAATTGAGCTGGTCTAAAATCACACTATTTTTTGTTGTCGTTTTTTGATTTTCTTCTTTGAGCATTTTAAAAACTCGACTCGGATATTGAGGACAGTAGACAAAGGCGACTGATTTATGGAATCGGAGTCGTTTTAGCCATGACTCCTGCTGATTAATGCCTAAACAGTGCAATCAGTTTGCTATAAACAAAGCCGATGCGTTAGCGTAGCCGCTCTCGACCAATAGCGTCGGCAACCCAAAACCTGACTAAAAAATTTCTACACGTTACACAAAGTCTCTGGGTCATAAACGGTTGTAAACTCCCTTTTGCTCCGAACCTGAGAAACAAAGCTCCATCCTGAGGACTGACTTTGTGCAATACACTCCAGATCTCACCCACAGGCAAGGATAATAAAGCTGAAGTGATTCCTGGAGAAATAACTTAATTACGATGTTACGCCAAACTTCCTTGGGAACGTTAGGGTTGTCGATTGGTGGCATTCTCACCCTGATGGGTTTTGTTGCCTATGCGACTGGCAATGCCACGTTGAATCTGGTTGGATTCTTTTATGGAATTCCCATTTTACTAGGGGGTCTAGCCCTCAAAGCCTCGGAATTAAAGCCGATACGCTTGAGCCAACCCACATCTCCGTCTGTACTCCAACTTCGAGACATCCAAGCCACTTCCACCCAAAACCAAATTCGTAAAGATGTAACACGGTATCGTTACGGGCAAACGGCTCATCTGGACAGCTCTCTTGAAAGTCTGAAACTATCGCCCACTGATGAGGAAAGACCGCTGCTGGTGGGGTTACGAGAAACGGCAGTGGATGGGGCTTATACACTCGTTTTAGAATTTGAGTCGCCCCTAATTCCCTTCGAGACTTGGCAACAAAAGCGGGAGAAGATTGAAAAATTCTTCGGGCCGGATATCCGAGTGGATTTGTCACAAGCTGAAGACAACCGTGTGGATGTGGCGTTGATTGCAACACCCCAAGCCGTCACCAGCTAAACTTACTTTTCCAGTCGCACGACGTACCACTGCAAGTAACCGTCCGGTCCCACATCCAACTCACAGGAGGTTTCCATCAGATACTGAGCTTGCTCCTCTATAGCGGTAAACTTCTGCACATCACGCGGCAAATCATCCTGCCGTTGGCTCAAAACCGCCTTGAGTTTTTCGAGTAACTCTTCGGGGGTGAGGATTTGTTCCGGTTGGTTGGTTTCCAGAACAACATAAGCGTCCTCCTGGAACATAATCGAGTCTGGCATTCTCAATTCCTAGCTGACGTTCGCTATGCTCAAGTGTACTGCTATCATCTTTTATCGTTGATATGTTCCTTTCCCTTAACTACGAACCGGCTCTGGAATCTTTGGGATACGACTACTTTGATGAAGTAGCAGCGGCAGATTTTCCTCGCCATACCCTACGGTTTCGCAACGACCAAGTCTTACCGATACTGGGGCTAAATCCTGAAGAGGTGACGGACGCTGATTTTATCCAAGCCTTTGGCAAATTTCAGGGAGTGCGACCCTTTTTGGCTTTGCGCTACCACGGCTATCAATTTGGCGAATATAACCCCAGGCTAGGAGATGGCAGAGGTTTTCTCTATGGGCAAGTGCGGGGTACCGATGGAGAACTTTATGATTTTGGGACGAAAGGTTCTGGAACAACCCCCTATTCTAGAAGTGCGGATGGGAGACTCACGCTTAAAGGGGGTGTCCGGGAAGTCCTAGCGGCGGAAGCGTTACACAATCTGGGCGTCCGCACGTCTCGTTGTTTGAGTTTGATTGAAACGGGGGAAAGTTTGTGGCGGGGTGATGAACCGTCTCCCACCCGTTCTTCTGTGATGGTGCGCTTCACCCGTTCTCACATCCGGTTTGGCACGTTTGAACGGTTGCACTACTTGAAGCGTCCAGATTTAATTAAAAAGCTGTTAGACCATGTGATTGATCGGTATTATCCTCAGATTACCCTCCAGGTTAAGGGGAAAGATGAGTGCGATCGCTATATCCAATTTTACACGGAGTTAGTGGAACGAGTCGCTCAACTGGTGGCGCAGTGGATGGTAGCAGGTTTTTGTCATGCGGTCTTAAATACTGACAATATGTCGATTACGGGTGAAAGTTTTGATTATGGGCCTTATGCCTTTATCCCGACCTATAACCCGGCGTTTACCGCAGCTTATTTTGATTATTACGGGCGCTATTGTTACGGCTATCAACCTGAAATTTGTCGCTGGAATTTGGAAATGCTTCAGCGACCTTTAGCGGCTGTGATTCCTCAGGCGGAGATGGAGGCCGCATTAGCAACCTTTGGTGAGCATTATTACCGGAATTATCGGCAGTTAATGCTGAATAAGTTAGGGTTTGAACAGCTACCGGAATCGCAAGCCGAGGAGTTATTGAGGTTAACGATTCAATTCCTTCAAGATAGCCAGATGGGATACCATGGGTTCTTCGCTGAATTAGCTCAGCAGTTTGACTCGAGTTGGAGGGATCATTCAGCTCACATTCTCAGTGGAGAGTCCTTTTCACCCTTTACGGAGTCGGCGTCATCTTTAGGCCAATGGCGAGAGCTATATCATCATATTTTGCAGGATTTGTCAACGGATGAATTAGAACATGTTGCCCAACGCTTGCAAAATAGAAATCCTAAGACGGCTTTGCTGCGACCTGTGATTGAGGAGATTTGGCACGCTATTACCCAGGATGATAATTGGCAGCCGTTTTATGAGTTGTTACAGAAGATACAGAATAAAGCGTAATCGGTAAAAATGAAGGGGTAATCACCTATTGAGCATCGAGTTGAGTCTGAATCGCCAAGATTAATTGGGTCGTTGAAAAGGGCTTAATCAGGTAACCATTCGCTCCTATGTCCTGAAGCACTTTCTGGGGGGAATCAATGGGTTTAGCGGTGATAAAAATCAGTGGGATCTTGGCTGTAATTGGATTTTGGCGCAGTTCCATCAACACTTGATAACCATTCAGTTCAGGCATATTGATGTCGCAGAGGATGACATGAGGCATCTGTTCCTTCGCTAATTGCAAGCCTAAACAAGCGCTTTGACTCCCAATCCCTTGAAACCCATGAATTTCCAACAACTCTAGCAGGGTTTCTAGAAATAAAACATTATCATCGATCACCAAAATTGTTGATCTTTCTAAATCTTGACCGTAATTTTTCACTTAGCCGCACCAGTTTCAGGACTAGTCAATAATTATGAGCCTAATCCAGATAATGAATGATGCCTTTATATATTAAAGATATTTTGTAAGAAAAACGTGAGGAATTCGGAAAGGAATCGAGAAGAAAACATGAAGGATGAAGTGTAAAACTACTCTATTCTGGGTTGTTAAATCCTTGAACAATGACTTCATTCATGGCGTCAAGCTGCCCAAAAATATAAGGGTAACTGAAGATTAAAAGACTCTCCTTGTTCCGGCTTGACTCATAATAGCTCGAATCCTGATCCGACGCTCTAGTTCAGTTCTCTGAGACGATAACCGATGCCATGAACCGTTTCAATCAAATTATTAGGAGCGCCGACACTTTTGAGTTTTTTTCGCAAACTCTTGATATGGGTTTTGACAGTACCTTCTTCTGGCGGTTTCTCAAAAGACCAAAGCCGTTCAATGATGGTATTGCGACTGAGAATTCGTCGCCCATTACGTAGCAACAATTCCAACAGTTTATATTCTTTGGGGGTTAAGCGCAGGGTGCTCTCATAGTAGCTGACTTCGTAGGTGGCAGGGTCAAGATGCAAATCTCCCCACTCCAGAATGGGAGATGAGACAGAACTCCCTCGCCGCAGCAGTGCACGAATCCGCGCCAGTAACTCTGGAAAATCAAGGGGTTTGACCATGTAGTCATCCGCCCCAGCGTCTAAACCTAAGACTTTATCTGTACTTGTATCGCGAGCTGTGACCATCAATACGGGTACAGAATAGCCGTGGGAACGTAATCGCTGACAGAGGCGAATCCCATCCAGCTTGGGCAGCATGACATCGAGCAAAATTAAATCATACTCAAGAACACTAATTTGATCCCAAGCCGACTCTCCATCTGTCACAACCTCAACTACATGGAGGTGGTCTGTGAGGAATTCTGCGACAACTCCTGCTAGGAGTTCATCATCTTCTACGAGAAGAACTTTCATCGCAGGTAAATTGTGGGCGATTAAGGATTAAAGAACACAAATAGAAGAATAAAGATAAAAATTTAATAAAGGTTTTATGAACTAGGATTATTTTACCTCACTACTCCCTCCTGTCGGTAGGGTGAAACTATGCGGTCTAAAGCGAACGTAAACATCCTCTTGGTTGATGACCAGCCGCAGAATTTGCTGGAGTTAGAGACCATACTAGAGAGTCTGGGTCAGAATTTGGTGAAAGCTCATTCCGGTGAAGAAGCGCTGAGCTATCTACAGAATCAGGAGTTTGCTGTCATTCTCTTGGATGTACAGATGCCAAAAATGGATGGATTTGAGACGGCAACGCGGATTCGAGATACACCCCATGGGCAGCATACTCCAGTCATTTTGATTACAGACAACGATAGTGCCCAAGCGGGAGTTCGTTCAGGGGATACTGGGCAAAAATCTTTACGGAAAAGGTCAAGCAAGCTCCATCCACCAACCCCTCCCAGGGATACTGATGTGTTGAAAGCTTATGCCCTTGGCGCGGTGGACTATTTGTTCAAGCCGATTGTGCCGGAAATCTTGCGCTCTAAAGTCAGTGTATTAATCAGTCTCTTTGAGAAAACACAAGTCCTGAAACAACAAACCGCACAACTGGAAGCGGCGATGCAAAAATTGCAACATGAACGGGATCAGCGCCGACAGGCAAAACTTGCCCTCCAGGAATTAAACCAGCAACTGGAATTAAGAGTGCAGCAACGCACCGCCGAGTTACAACAGGCGCACGAACGACAACGAATACAGCGAGAACGATTGATTACAGCCAGTATTCAGCGCATTCGAGAGACGTTAAACCTCGATGTGATTCTGGCCACTACGGTGGAAGAAGTGCGGCAATTTCTTCACGTAGATCGAGTGTTAGTCTATCGGATTTGGCCGGATAGTACTGGAAGTACGATTGCCGAGTCCGTGGTTCCTGGCTGTTTGAACATTCTGGGACATACCTTTCCTCCAGAAGTCTTTCCGCCAGAATTTCATCACTTGTACTGCCAGGGGCGAGTGCGTGCTATTGTCCATCCCGAAACGGATCAGGTTTCACCTTGTTTGATCGGCTTTCTTCAGGAGTGGGGAGTCAAGTCTAAGCTGGTGGTACCCATTGTGTACCAAGGAGAATTGTGGGGGCTATTGATTGCTCATCACTGCTCTCAACCCAGGCAATGGCAGTCTTTAGAGATGGATTTACTCCAGCAATTAGCGATTCAGTTAGCGATCGCCATCCACCAAGCCGACCTCTATCAACAGGTACAATTTGAACTTGCCGAGCGCAAGGAAGCGGAAAATGCTCTGCGCCAAGCTCGTGATCAACTCGAAATTCGAGTGACGGAGCGCACGGCGGAGTTAACTCGCATCAATGCCTCTCTACAAGATGAAATCCGCGAACGGATTGCCGCCGAACAAGCCCTCCGAACCAGCGAGGAACGCTTCCGGGTGGCGCTGAAGAATTCGCCCACCACGGTCTTCAATCAAGACATCGACTTACGCTACACTTGGCTCTATAATTCTCTCTTTGGTTTCTCCTTCGAGCAGGTTGTTGGCAAGTTAGACTGTGAGCTGTTTGGGACGGAGGATAGTCAACGACTCACAACCATCAAGCGCCAAGTCCTAACAACGGGAGTGGGAAGCCGAGAAGAAACCTCCATGACCATCAACGGCGAAATTCGCTACTACGACCTAACGGTAGAGCCGTTGCTGGGTTCAAAGGGAGAGATTACTGGCATTACCTGCGCTGCTATGGACATTACCGACATCCTTGCCAGGGAACAGCAGTTACGAGCTATTTTTGAGAGTTCACTGGATGCGATCGCTATTATTGATGATCAGGGCACTTATGTAGAGGCCAATCCTGCGGCTTGCCAGCTCTTTAGCCTGCCCCTGCCTGAACTTTTGGGTAAGCCGATTGCCGATTTAATCGCACCGGGCTGCAATTTTAAACGTATATGGCGCACGGTGGTTGCACAGGGGCAAGGCAGGGGAGAATTGCAACTCTTGCGTCCCGATGGTACGGTGCGAGATGTTGAGTATGCGGCTAAAGCGAGCTTTTTACCGGGGCGACATCTGGCTGTGCTACGAGATATCACGGAGCGTAAGCAGACTGAAGAAATTCGCCGTGCATTAGCCGCAGAACAAGAACTCAGAAGAGTTCAACTCCGCTTCTTTTCCATGGTTTCCCATGAATTTCGCACGCCTTTGAGTACGATTTTAGGCAGCGCCCAATTACTCAAATC
>DATNQL010000069.1:0-3946 GCA_036704025.1 Stenomitos sp. | reverse complement strand
CCTTTTTAGAGTCGTTTCGCACGCTCCACACCAACCTACAATTTATCAGCCCCGATCAACCGATTCGTTCGTTGGTGATTAGTTCCTCAACACCCGCAGACGGCAAATCCACCGTTACTACATTCTTGGCTCAAGCCGCAGCAGCAATGGGGTTACGGGTGTTGCTGGTGGATGCCGATTTGCGTCGTCCTCGCATCCATGAGACGACGGATTTACCTAATGTCTGGGGACTAAGCAATGTGATTTCCAGCGAAATCAATGTGGATGATGTGATCCAGCGATGCTCCTTTGGAGGCGATTCCCTAACACCCACAGATGATAATCTGTTTGTGCTGACTGCCGGTCAAATTCCTCCCGATCCCACGCGACTTCTCGCCTCTAAAAAGATGCGGCATTTAGTTGAGCGCTTCCAAGAGCAATTTGACCTCGTACTTTTTGATACACCACCTCTCTTGGGTTTAGCGGATGCAAGAATTCTTGCCGCTCATACCGATGGGATTGCTTTGGTGGCTGGACTGGGCAAAACGGATCGTGCGGTGTTGACCGAAGTGTTGTATGGATTGAGAACGTCTCGCGCCCGTGTTTTGGGACTGATTGCCAACGGTGTGAAAAACTACACGACCAGCAGTTATGACCAATATCTGCGATATTACACCCAAGATCCTCAGGGACAAAAGCTGAGCCGGCGTTGAGTTCTGGAAACAGCAGCCAGTCAAACTAGCGTGCAATCGGGAGTCGCTTTCCTTGCCCGATCGCCTCATAAACAGAGGTAAGGTTCAGAGCGATCGCATTCCAAGAATAACGACGACTCACCAATCGTTTGCCATTTTCACCCAGTTCGGCGCGACGGTTTGGCGAGATCAGTAACTCTTGGATTGCCCTCACTAAAGTATCCAACTCTCCTTCCACCACCAATCCCGCATTGGCTTCGCTAATATCAGGAGCAATTTGAACATCGGGAGTGACAATCACGGGTACTCCAGCCGCCATGGCTTCGGCTACAGCAATACCGAAGTTTTCCGAGAAAGAAGGTAAAACAAAAATATCGGAACCTTGTAGCAACAAATCTTTGTCCGCACCCGTCACAAAACCAGGTATTGTTGTCCGCCTAGTTAAACCCAGAGATGAGACTAAATGGGTGAGGTAGGCAAGATAGTCTGATTCTCCTGAACCCGCCAAAATCAGATGAAAGTCGTAGTTGAGGCTGGTGAGTTTCGAGAGTGCTTGTAACAATAAATCTGGGCGTTTCTTGGGATGGAGGCGAGAGAAAAACAGAACAATGGGGGTTTCAGGCTCAATGTTATACCTCTGGCGGAGGCGTTGCTTAGACTGAAATTGGTAAGCAGGTAGATTGACCCCGTAAGGAACCACAAAGGTAGGAGCCTGGATGCCAAAATTGCGAACATCCCGTGATTCTTCGGGTGTTGCACAGTGGATAGCGACAGCTTGGTTGAGGTTATGACGTTCGATCGGGGAATAGACTTGCTTTTTCAGGCGTTTATGATTCAGCGCCCAAGGAGTCAACATGCCGTAAGGCGTTGCGATGTAAGGAATTTTGTGAAATCTCGCGAGTGCAGCCGCACAAGTGGGGGCGTAAGAAAAGAGGTAATGAGTATGAACCAAGTCATAGTCTTTAATATGTTCTTGCAACCAACCGGTTAAAGCTGTAGAGAAAATAAATTCCTTCATCGGAAGGAAAATTCGGGGCAAAAACCAGACGGGAACATGTTCATATTGAACCCGCTGATATAACGGGACATCTAACACATCAGACCCGTTATCATTGGTCGTTACAATTTCCGTATCACACCCTTTGTCTCGTAAAGCTCTGACGATCTCCAGCAGGATTTGAGTGGGCCCCCCCTTCACCTTAGCCAGGGAAGGAATAACATGGAGTAATTTCATTTCTAGCTTTTTTATTAAGTCATATAAGCTTTGATTAAAGCGTTCCCTAGAGAAAAAATCAATCACTTTGTGTCGAAACTATTTCCTTGGATAGATGAAGGAATTTGGAGCAGCTTCTTCAAAAAGGAATTACGCTCCCACCTCTTCTTAAGTTGAACAGGCTGGTAACTTGTGAGTCATGCACAGTTGATCAAAGAGCAAATCGGCGATCGCTTGATTTCCGGGAACTGTTAGGTGTATTCCATCAGATTGATAAAAGGTTTCTACCGTCTTTTTGGGCAGAGTTGACCAAGCTTGGTGAGCGTCGATGACGTTGACTTGTAAAGAATCGAGTAACTGAAGAAATTCTGGCTTGTACGTTGGCACATTGAAACTTGGAACCAGATTGTTCTGATTAGGAGTAAAGAGGACAAAAATAGGACGTTGTTGAGTACGAACCCAAGTGACAAGCGCGTTCAAGGTTTGTAGATTCTGCTGAGATTGCTGATCAAGTTCTTGGGCGGAAGGGCGCGAAACGTTAGGTGAGGGAGAGCCGAAGGGTAGAATCTTGGCTAATCTAGGCAATATATAGCGAGTCAGAGCCTCCTGCATTGCCAAAAGTGGGGGTCGATCTGGGTAGGATGGATCGTGTCCGACGCGATCGCTAGTACTGGTGGGTTGCGCTAGGTCATCAGTACCAATTTGCGAGATCACCGCCTCACTTTCAAATAGGCCAAACTTGCCCAGATAGGCTAACTGATTACCAATTGCCCAAGACCCGGCTGAAGCATTGAGTACTTCTACGGGTTGTTTTTTGGTCGCTAATCGCGCTTCAAACAGTGCTGAAATGGTTTGCGTTTGATCCGTGAGGGTACCGCCGTTGGTAATGGAATCACCTATAAGCAAAATCCTCGAAGTGCCTTGAGGTTTTAGGTTCGTAATGGGTTGAGAGCGTTGAGAGTACTCGTTGTACTTAATGGTTTTGCCAAAGCGGAATACAGTTTGATTGGGTCGATAGCGGTAGCCTATATCCGCATCCGCTTGAAATAAGACCGGGCTACCTAATCCCAACGCCAGCCTTAAGACCAACTCAACAACAATTAAAACAACGACTGTACACCCCGGTATCCAGTATTTGGCAGGAAATTTCATGGTAGAAGGATGAAAAGTTTGTTAGTTCATGGATTGGAATAAGATTCCATAATTTCAGAGTTTTTGATTAAATCACCTAATGTTTTCTGAAAGCACTCAAATGAAAATTTTTCAATGACTTTTTGTCGTAATAATTCGGGTTCATAAATTAGAGAGTTTGGATAAGTGCCTTGCAAAATTTGAATGATTGTTTTTGCGATCGCCTCCACATCATCTGGGTTAACTAAGGCTCCCAACTCCCCCTGGCATAACGCATCAATTGCTCCATCTTGGTTCCCTCCTAAGGTAGGTTTTCCACAAGCTAAGGCTTCCAGATAGACAATTCCAAATCCTTCCCCCTTACTGGGCATCACAAAAACATCACAGAGATTGTAATGGTCGCACAGTTCGCTATCCGGAACAAATCCTGCCAATGTGACACAATCTTTTAAATTGAGCTGATGAATTAACTGCTCAATCCGGGGGCGGTCATCTCCTTGACCCACTAAAATGTAGTGGATCTTGGGAATTAATAGACGAATTTTGGGTAAGGCATGGAGGATTTGGTCATAGCCTTTGTAGCGATCGGAACCGGATAAGCGACCCACAGTTAAAAGAATAGGTTGTTGAGATTCTAAACCATAACGTTGGAGTAAATAATCAGGTTTTGGGCTAATTTGAAAACGGTTAGCATCAAAAGTAACGGGGAGTAAGCTAATTTTATCCAGGGAAATATTGTGTTCATCAATTAAGCGATCGCGAGTATAAGTGCCGATGGAAATGAGCTTGTCTGCTGAATGGAGTGCTTTAATTTTTCCTGGCTCTTGAACCTCCCAAGCATCTGTACCATAGACAATAATCCAATAAGGAATTCTTGTCAGTCGATGAAGGAAAAGCGCAACAGGTGAAAAATTAATATGGCCACATAATA
>DATNQL010000068.1:0-6752 GCA_036704025.1 Stenomitos sp. | reverse complement strand
GAGCATCGCTGGATCACATCATCCACATGGATTTCGCTGGAAATCACATTGCTCAGTCCCCAGACATTAGGCAAATCTGTCGTCTCATGGATGCGAGGACGCCGCAAATCTGCATCCACCAGTAGCACTCGTAACCCCATTGCCGCTGCGGCTTGAGCCAGGAATGTGGTAACGGTGGATTTGCCGTCTGCGGGCGTTGAGGAACTAATCACCAAGGAACGAATCGGTTGATCCGGACTGATAAATTGCAGGTTAGTGTGGAGCGTGCGAAACGATTCTAAGAAGGGAGAAGTATTATACCCATAAGATGAACGTCCAACTTTCATCGTTTGGCGCTCGGCATCTGGCATCAAATTGACAACAGGTTCTGTGGCACGTTTCTTCAGTTCTTTGGTAAAGGGAATCGTGCCCAAGATGGGTAAACCGGTGCTGTCTTTGAGTTCATCCGGTGAGTGGAACACCTTGTCTAGCTTTTCCGCTAAAAATCCGGCACCAGCTCCAGCCAATAACCCGGCAATGCCAGCGAGAATCAAACCACGCGGGACGTTAGGTGAGATGGGAGCTTGGGGCTTTTGTGGCTCGGATATCTTCTGCCAAGCGGGAGTCTTTTGAGAGTCCTCAATTTGCAGCTTCTCCTGAACAGCGAGAAAGCGGCTCAAACTCTCTGTTGCAACACTGAGCTGCCGCTGTAAATCGGTGTACAAACGGGCGACGACAGGTAGATCTTTCAGTTGCTGACTGAGTCGGAGTTCAGCGTCAACAATCTCTTGGCGGCGAACTTGAAGAACCTGCATTTGGTTCTTGGTTTCGACCAGCTTTTTCGTTAAATCCTGGCGAATTGAACTGGGGGAAGCCAGGGATTCAGGGTTATCGGGGACGCCAGAGGACGCATTGCCCACCACCATTGACGCTTCCTGATCCACCAAGGGTTCTAATCTTCGTTCCTCGTCGCGTAGCCTCTGCATGATCGGGTTGTCGTCTTGCAGGCGCGCAGACTCTTTGGCAATCTTACTCTTGACTTCAGCAAGCTGGTTGAGTAACTGTTGGTAGCGAGGGGCTTCCGAAAGCGCTGACGAGACGATCGCTTGCTCTGGTGTTACCCCTAATTCTGATAACTGAGTTTGTAGCTCGACGTAGAGCTTTTGTGCTTCACCGAGTTGGCTTTCAGTCTCTTGTCGTTGTTTGGTAATATCACCGACACGACTGGTCAACAGTTGACCTTGGGTTTCTGGATCGACAATTTTATAGTTCTGCCGTAAATTCTGGATAGACTGCTGAAGCTCATTCACTCGTTTTTTGAGCTCCTCTGTCTGCCCATTAACAAACTTCAGCCCTTGACTGAGGCTGGTTCGCTGTTCTGTCTCCGAGTACTTAATGTAGCCTTGGGCGACTTGCTCTAAAATGAACTGAATTTTTTCCGGGTCTGAATCCTGATAGCGAACTTCTAAAATTTTTGTTTCTGCGAGTCGGGTAATCCCCAATTGACCCCGCAGTACGTCGTAGTTAATGTCTGGATAGCGCTTTTGAATTTTCTTGACAATTGGAGACATCACTTGAGGACTCCACAAGACCTGAATCTGGGTCTCGTAGTCCGGACTCTCCACTCGCATATTGGTATTTTTACTCAGGGCTTGAGTTAGTTCATCAACCTTATCTTCACCCGAAACTGAGCCTACGAGCAGTTGAAATTTGCCCTCATATCTGGGAACCTGTTTCATGACCTTGGCAGCCACCCCAGAGGCAACAGCGATCGCCACACTGGCAATAATGATCAATCGCCGACGGGTGATCGCTAAAATCTTACCCAGATCAAGCTTGTCTTGGTCAAGCTCAGACAACTCCGCTGTGTAGAGTGGAGACAAGTGAGATAGCTGCTTACCGTTATCGTTGGGCAGCAACGGTTGATACTCTCCATCGAAACCCATAATTCAAAAACGCTACAGTTAGCGTGAGAAAAGTAACCTTTATGCTCCTCAAATTCAGAAAAACTGAGCTGAGGATAGATCGATCGATTACGTCTTACCAATTACTGATACAGCTTTTGATCCGTCCGTCAGGATAAACAACTTACTTTATCAAATAAAACTTTTAATCACTTTTATAAAGAGTCAGCAAACCATGCAACCTAGGAGGAAACCTTTACGTCCCATTCACGAGTGACAAGTTTCACTCGATTCATTTGTAATTAGTTTTAAGCAAATCTATTCCGGAAAATGAACCACAATTGAGTAGAGATAGCTTGGAGATAACTATCCTCAATGCCTTGAGAAGCGTTATTCTCAAAATTTAACCTGCAATTCCCACAGCTTGTTGAAGCTTGATCGCAAATCAACAAAAAAAGGGAAAGATAGTTCATAAGCCCACCCGACTCAGTAGCGAGGCGAAATGAGTAAAGGAAATACTTTGGTACGAAACAACAGACGGATCAAACTGTCAATCATTACGCAGTTTTTTCCGCCTGACTACGCTGCAACGGGACAGCTCATCGAAGAATTAGCACTTCAGTTGGGGCGTCTGGGTCTACCCGTTGACATATTTACAGGACAGCCGGGTTATGCATTTCACAAAGAGTCTGCTCCAGCGATCGAACAGTTAGATAAAGTGAAAATTAAGCGTTCACGGACGACTCGAATTTGGTCCAAGCGCATTCGTGGTAAAGCCTTAAATGGAGTCCTTTTTTGCCTGCGTTCTGGAGTTCATTTACTGAGAACTCGTAGTCGTGGTGATGTATTACTTCTAACCACGGCTCCTCCCTTCTTACCTCTTCTAGGGTACCTAGTCCACAAAAGTTTTGGTTTACCCTATGTTTGCCTACTCTACGATCTATATCCGGATGTTGCCGTCGAACTCAAAGTTGTTTCTCGCGAACATTGGGCTGTCCGACTTTGGGAGACCATTAACCGCCATGTTTGGCGACGGGCACAAAAAGTTATCGTTCTGAGCTCTACGATGAAAGACCGGGTTGTCGCCAAATGCCCAGAAATTAAGGATAAAATTACCGTAATTCATAATTGGGCTGACCCCAATCAAATCGTCCCAATTGCCAAACATCAAAATTGGTTTGCCAAAGCCTTCAATCTGGTGGATACCTTTACGGTTCTCTATTCGGGCAATATGGGTCGCTGCCATGATATGGAAACCATCCTGGCTGCTGCTAAACTTTTAAAAGATCAACCGATTCAGTTTGTCTTCATCGGCAACGGGGCGAAACGTGAAGGATTTCGGACACAAGCAAGTCAGCTAGGCTTGCACAATTGCCAATTCTTGCCCTACCAGGATAAACAAAACCTCCCTTATTCTCTGACCGCCTGTGACTTGTCCTTGGTCAGTGTCAGCCCTGGGATGGAAGGATTGGTTGCCCCTAGTAAGCTTTATGCCGCCTTGGCAGCAGGGCGTCCCTTAGCCATTATTTGCGAACCCCATTCCTATCTGCGGACGATGCTTCAGGAGTCTGGCTGTGGAGAGGCGTTCAGTAACGGCGACGCTGAAAGTTTAGCCGCTTTTATTCGTCGCTTAGCCGCCGATAGCCAACTGACGAAGCAAATGGGTCAGGCAGGGCGTCGCTATCTACAGTCCCACTTTACCCCTGACCTGATTGCCCAACAGTACTCCGAAGTGCTGTGTGAGGCAGCGGGAGAAGCGATGGAATCCTTTTCCCCTCGTCCTATAGAACCTATTAAGGGTCAATCCGTTCCTGTTCACAAATAAACTTGAAAAGGCTGAAGTATCAAAGCTGAAGGATGAAACCCTATCAGGTGAAAGATTCTGGAATGAGTCACAGACTAGGGCGTCTTCCTTCATCGTTCAGACTGGATACTGCTTGAATCTATTGTAGGGGCTTTTACCATGCATACAAAGGAACTGATTATCGAGGCAGGTCGCGCCGAAAGCCAGTATTGGAAAGACCTGTGGCGCTATCGGGAGTTGTTCTACTTCTTGGCCTGGCGGGACATCTTAGTGCGTTACAAGCAGACGGTGATTGGTATGGCATGGGCGCTGATTCGACCCTTTCTCACGATGGTTGTGTTCACAATCGTGTTCGGGACATTGGCGAAACTACCCTCAGAGGGTGTACCTTACCCGATTCTAGTTTTTGCGGCAATGCTGCCTTGGCAGTTTTTCGCCAATGCGCTGAGTGAATGCAGTAACAGCTTGATTGGCAATGCCAACTTAATTGCTAAAGTTTACTTTCCCCGTCTGATTGTGCCTGCTAGTAGTGTGATTGTCAGCTTTGTGGATTTTTTGATTTCTGGGATGATTCTACTAGCGTTGATGGCATGGTATAATTTTATGCCCAGTTGGCGAGTTATAACGCTACCGCTGTTTATTCTCATTGCATTTGCGGCATCGATCGGTGGAGGGCTGTGGTTGGCAGCGTTGAATGTAAAATATCGGGATTTTCGCTATATTGTGACATTTATTGTGCAATTTGGCTTGTATATCTCGCCGGTTGGTTTTAGTAGTAGTATTGTGCCCCAACAGTGGCGCTTCATTTATTCGCTCAATCCCATGGTGGGGGTGATTGATGGCTTTCGCTGGGCGATTATAGGCGAAACCAGCAAGATTTATTGGTCTGGATTTATGGTATCTGTGGGATTCGTCATAGTGCTACTAGCGACGGGTATTTGGTATTTTCGTAAGGTAGAACGCACATTCGCCGATGTGATTTAGTGGGGTGCAGACTCACCTAATCGGTTGGGATATGGGATTGACAAGTCTCGCTACACTAATTTCTCCGGCGAGCGGGATGACGAATCCCTCGTTTCACTTGTAAACTCATTGGGTGTACTCTTGGAGTATGCAGCAATTCCACACCTAAAGGCTGTGGGCTGTCTTGGAGATTGCTGTAATGTCGGATACAGTGATTCGGGTTGAGAACCTGAGTAAGAAGTACATTATTGGTCACCAGAGACAGGAGGGTTACATCTCACTTCGAGATGTAATATCTAATGGTGCAAAGTCATTGGGGCGCAAGTTGTTGCAGCCCTCAAAAGAAAGGATAGTTGACCCAACGGTTGAAGAGTTTTGGGCACTCAAGGATGTGTCCTTTGAAATTCAGCAAGGCGATCGCATTGGGATCATTGGTCGTAACGGCGCAGGAAAATCCACTCTATTAAAGATTTTAAGCCGAATTACGGAGCCGACGACTGGACGAATTTCTATTAAAGGGCGAGTAGCCAGTCTCTTAGAAGTGGGAACAGGCTTTCACCCAGAATTGACGGGAAGAGAGAATATCTATCTTAACGGTGCGATTCTGGGGATGAGTAAGGTAGAAATTAAAAAGAAATTCGATGAGATTGTTGCTTTTGCGGAAGTTGAGAAGTTTCTTGATACCCCTGTAAAGCGTTATTCTTCTGGAATGTATGTCCGTTTAGCTTTTGCTGTGGCAGCGCATTTAGAACCTGAGATATTAATTGTGGATGAGGTGCTAGCGGTAGGGGATGCAGCGTTTCAGAAAAAGTGCTTGGGGAAGATGGAAGATGTGGGGAAAGAAGGACGAACAGTCTTGTTTGTGAGCCATAATATGGGTACAACAAGAGCGTTATGCAAAAGAGGAATACTGTTAGACAGAGGCAGAATTATAGTTAATGATTCAATTGATAATGCTATCTGTTATTACACAAGAAATAAATCATCTGATCTTAGGGCTTCATACATAGCACCGAAACAACTAGAGAAACCTCATTTTGAAAAAATTGAAGTTTATCAAATTGGTAATCCAAGAAGTATATTCGCAATTAATCAAAAAATTGTCATCAAATTTGATATTGAAACTTATGGAAAAAGTGAATTAGTGGTTGGTATTATTATTCGTAATTCACAGGATATATGGGTTCATCACTCTAGCGATGAGTTCAGTGATGAGGCTATTCATACTTCATCGCAACGTGAGTGTGAGCTACTCCCCTATGCACTGGGACCTGGTAAATACTTCCTTGATGTTTTTTTAGCTAAAAGAAACTATGAACTGTTTGATGGTGTGACAGATACTCTAGGATTTGAAGTTGAATTCGTCGGCCAAATGTCAGATAGAACAACGGCTGCTGATTGGAAAGGAATGTGTGGACCAGGACTAATAGTATGGCGTTAGTGTTTAAAATCATTAGGGAAATTGTGTGGTTGCTTTCAGAGATTGAAGCTCATCTTTATGAATACAATGGGAAAGGTTTGCACTTTAGGCGTCTTTATTTGAGGCTACAAGGGGTAAAATTTAGTGAAACTTTATCAGTGGGGCGTGGATTTAGACTCTTAACTTCAGGCAGCCTAATTTTAGGAGAAAGGTGCGCTTTAGGGGACTTTGTACACATTGGAAATCATGCACCTATAGTGATAGGTGATGACTTTATTGGAGCGACGGGACTTCATATCAATTCTGGAACGCACGAGCCAGTTAATTTAGTGCCCAAAGCGCTTCCAATTCATATTGGCAATCGGGTTTGGTGCGGAATTAATGTGACTATAATTGCTGGAGTAACGATAGGTAATGATGTAGTGATAGGAGCTGGAAGCCTAGTTTGCAAAGATATACCTTCTAACTCTATTGCAGTAGGAGTTCCAGCAAGAGTAATCAAACCTCTCAGGCGAAATTCTAGTGAGGACATCTGGACTTGGACATCCTGTTCAGATGAGGAAAAATTTGTTGCCAGCTAGTAGGGATGTATAAGTTAGATTTTATATGAATACCAAAAGCCAATTTCCTTATACCTTAGAACAAGCAGTAAGTTGGTTACGGGAGCAGCCCGATCAACAAA
>DATNQL010000067.1:0-8759 GCA_036704025.1 Stenomitos sp. | reverse complement strand
TGGGAGTCACTAGACCTGTCGCGGGTCTTTCGGCTTGCTGAGCCAACTGATCTTTCATGACGGCGTTGGCTGTTGTCAGTTGCCGCTCCTGACGTTGCAGATTTTCTAGTTTACGATACTCTTGTGCCCACTGCTGCTGAGTGTAAACAGTCCAGGAATAAATCGTCAGAGTCGTGGCAACCAAGAAGAATGCCACTAGGTCAGACCCACGCTGCAAAACAAGCAACGAGGAGAGCCAGATGGGTTTTGGTTGTTGGGATACATTGAGCTGTTCGACCTTCTGTCCAGCCGTTCTAGACGGCATACGAGTCACGCTGGAAGAGGGAGCTACTTTGGATGGTGTTACCCTGGCATGAGTCGCGGGTTGTTTAGAGCGACGGGGTTGAGGCAAAATTGAGCGTTGGGCAGCATTCATAAAATGTTTCGCACTTTTTCGTTGGGATGAGAGCCAATAACGGATGGCTATTGGCTAACCAGTGATTGGCCAATAACTTAATAATGGAACCCATCCTAGCATCAGCAGTTGGTCGTAGTTGCTAATGATTATAGGTTGGGTATCGAGGACTGGAGGCTGGCTAATGGAGGCTGAAGACTAGAATTCTTTCCCCTGTCTACTCTCCAATCCATTTTTCCTAATCCCGGATCTTCTTCTCGGTCAGGTTTCATGGGTTTGGGATGTCTAACCGGAATTTCTAGGAGGAATTCTGTGCCTTGATTGAGTTCAGATCTGACCTCTAATCGACCATGGTGTTGATTCACAATGGTTTGATAAGTGACTGTTAGACCTAAGCCTCTACCTTGACCCACTTCTTTGGTGGTGAAAAACGGCTCAAAAATCCTGGGCTGAATTTCGGGTTGAATTCCTAACCCGTTGTCTCGGATCGCCATCTGGACTCGTCCCATATCTCCAAGTTCACAGCTGGGTAACCATTTCGTCTGTACGCTGATGATTTTGTGAGTTTTAGACGAACGCTTGAGTGCTTCCATCGCGTTGGTGAGAATGCACAGGAAGGCTTGATTGATGGGCTTTGGGTAACACTCCACCGGTGGTAAGTGGTCATAGGAACGCTCGACCTCGATCTCACTACTCATTTGGCTGTGCAGAATTAATAGCGTACTCTCCAACGCTGCATTGAGGTCAATGACTTTTAGGGGGGCAACCTGACTACCCGCAAATTTTTGTAAAACTTGAACGATCTCATGAATTCGTTCGGCTCCCGATTCCATGGATTTGAGAATCTTGGGCAAATCTCTCAGTAAAAAATCCATATCGGTTTCCTCTGCCAGGTGTTGGATGTTGGGGACAGGCTGAGGATAGTAATCTTGGTAAGCTTGTACTAATCGAATCAGGTCACGCACGTAGTTTTCGACATAGGGAATGTTGCCGTAGATAAAGTTAACCGGGTTATTGATTTCATGAGCCACCCCGGCTACCATGCGACCTAAACTCGACATTTTTTCGCTTTGAATGAGCTGGGCTTGAGCCAATCGGAGTTCTTCCAGCATTTCCGACATTTTTTGGGCTTGCAGTGCGCTTTCTCTGGCTTGTTGTTGGGTACAGGCATACAGATAGGCTTGTTGCAAGGAAATAGCGAGTTGATCGGCGACGGACTGGGCGAGTTCTTGGTCATTCTTCGACCAATCCCGGATATGGGAACACTGATTGAGATAAAGCAGAGCCTGGAGTGTACCGTTGGCTTGAACTGGCATCACCAAAGAAGATTTGATCTGGGCTTTTTTGTACTCGCTGTTGTTGGCACCAATGCGTTCATCTTGGGTAATGTCGGCAATCATCACCTGTTGCCGATGCTGAATGACCCACTGTGTAATGGGTCCGGTTAGGTCAAAGTCCTCAATGGAGGAGGGAAACGGCGGACGGGACACTTCATACAAGTGTTTCCGGCGGAAAGCATCACCCTTTGGGTTGGTGGAAAGGTATTCAGGTTGGTATTTCCCGATATCTGGGTTGTGCGGATTCTCGACTAGATGAACGAGACACCGATCAATTTGCAACGCGTCCAATAGCTGGGCGATCGCTTCCGTTAAGATGGTTTCGATGTCGAAACTCTGACGGGTCTGGTTGATAATATGATTGAGCAAGCGTTCGCGAATCGCTTGTTTCTGGGTCTGTTCATAGAGCTGGGCTTGACGGATAGCCACTTCTAACGATTCGGCGATCGACTCTAAAAACTCGATTTCTGACGCCGACCAACGGCGAGGTTGCTTAGAAAGACAAGCCATGAACCCAACCCCATCTTCTTTGCCTGTGACGGGAATCAATAGGTTGGCCTGATAGCCTAAAATTTGTCGATCGGCTTGAGCCGAATTTTCAGGAACATCATGAGGCAACGGATGGCTCCAACTCTGCCAGGGCTGTTTTAACCAGAGAGGTTTTTGTATCCCCCAAGGGAACAATTTTCTCTGGGGGACTGCCTGTTTGTTCTCCATCATCCGCTTACCCGTAGCGACAGCAGAGGCAACAGCTCCAAAGCTTTCTAAGGGATAGTATCCCAAAAGAGAGTGAGAATGCGAGTCGTGGGTACGTTCACAAACGACTCGGATCTGCTGTGTATCCTTGAGATACCATAAAAAAATACAGCTATCTAATTGGAGCAAAGCTGCGACTTCATCCACAGCCGTTTGGAGGACAACTTGCAATTCCAGAGAATTTCGAATGCGGTCAACGATTTTCCTTAAGAGCGCGGCTTGTCGTCCAGGGGACTGACTCAAGGTTTGCAGAAATTGAAAAGCCTGATTGACAGTAGGGAACACAGTGCCTCGCTTGATCGATACTCCACACCCATCTCACTCCAGAGGGAGCCGTAGAGGCTCAACCCCCTTTTATTGGGAGGAAACGCCACACCAAAAGAAGGTGTAAGTGAGAGAGAGGGTGATGGGGAGTATTCGTTAAGACTCAATCCGGGAAGTCTGTGGATGTCTCGTCCTTTTTACCTCTAGTCTCTCACGCCTTTTCGGCCGAGGGAGCTTTACCTCTAAATTTTAGGCAGATATTAGGTCGATATCAGAAGCCTAAGTTGGAAATCATCCTAAAAATCCCTGTGCAATTGGCTGTCTTTTGTGTAGTCTATTAGACTTCTTGGTAAATAACTGTATTTACGTTTACGATCTGGCAAAATTTTTGGCGAGTTGCTCAAGGGTTGGCTGTGCTGCTTTTTAAGCCAATCTGACCCTTACGGTGAATCGACAATAGGCGAAGACCTAGCGGAAAACACAATTCTTCATGCTAAAACAGTAGAATTGTAATGGGTCTTCGTAACATTCTTTTAACGTAGCCCGTGAAAAAAGAGGAGTGTATGAATAAAAAATTAATTGGTTTAGCTCTCTTACTCACCTTGGCAACCACGTTGGGAGCCTGCAAGAGTGAAACTCCTGAAGGAGGTGCTTCACCCGGAGGCGCTCCAGCTGAGTCGAGTCCATCGCCTAGCTAAATAGTAGCGTTCTAGTAAGATAGATTTCGCTGTACGTGCTTAGCCAACCCCTCGCCTTAAGCGGTGGTCAAGCTTAGTACGTCAGCAACATAATCTATTCGAGAAAATCGCGTCGCGATGGCTTAGTCAAGAAAAAATTGCTTCCTACACTATTGCGACATCCAGACAGTCTGTCGGGTGTCGTATTTTGTATAGCGATTGCCAAAATCGCTCTATTCAAAGCCAATTGATAGCTTAAGCCATACTTTTAGATTGTCATTAGTCTCACAAGAGTTGAAGGTTAGAAGCTCTCAGCCTTAGTTAAGCTGGAATTTGGCAATGTGCTATGGTTGATGACCCATGACTCCATTCAGATTCCTATCTCTATTGTGGGGCCTTATTCTTGTTACAACTCAGTCTGCGGTCTGTTTACCCCCTCCGGAAGAGGTGCCCGAAGAGGTATTGAGAACCGAGATTATCACTGAAGCGCGATCGCCACTGGATGGCAAACCCTTAACCGCAGCCGAATATGCCCAACTAAAAGCTCAATTGGCAGAACGCTCGTCCCCCCCTCAAGTCAGCCCAAATATTCGACAGTTGATTTTCCTGCTCCGCCTGCGCCAGCTATTCCGAACCGTTACTCCTTTGTAAGAAATACCCGTAACAACTCGACTCGGTGGGATAGAGATTTCCTGACCCTATGCTCCGCATGACCCATCTCAGGATACGAAGCACGAGCGACCCCAAGCGGAATGGTATATACTAGCTTGGCTCAGGTTTTCGGGAGTTGCTTAATTGTGAGCAATTTCCCTCTACCAGGTGTGTCTAGCCGCTTAAGGTGGTTTATTTTATCAATTTGAGGAAAAATGTGTAGAAAAAAACAAAAATATATATAAATATTAAAGTTATTATAACGCTCTGGCTCCCTGTTGATTGAGGTAGATAACTTGATGTCCCTAACGATCGCCCCCGAACAAATTGACCGTATTGTTTGGAACCAACATCACGATCCATTTGAAGTCCTAGGTCCCCACCGATTTGAGCAGGATGGTAAGACCGGCTGGATAGTACGGGCTTATCTACCCAATGCAGAAGCCGCGTGGGTTGTTTGTCCAGAAGAGCGGATGGAATACCCAATGTATGCGGTGCATCATCCTCACTTCTTTGAAGCCAAAATTGAGACACCCGAACTCGCGAACTATCAGCTACGGACGAAGGAAGGTGAGCATGAGCGGGTTCTCTACGACCCTTACGCCTTTCGCTCTCCCTTATTGACCGACTTTGACTTGTATTTATTTGGTGAAGGTAATCATCACCGCATCTACGAGAAACTAGGGGCGCACGCTGTAGAGATAGAGGGTGTTAAAGGTGTCTACTTTGCCGTATGGGCACCCAATGCTCGCAACGTCTCGGTTTTAGGCGATTTTAACTACTGGGATGGGCGTAAACACCAAATGCGTAAAGGTTCTACGGGTGTTTGGGACTTGTTTATTCCCGGAATTGGTGTTGGTGAACACTATAAGTACGAAATCAAAAATTACGACGGTCACATCTACGAAAAATCTGACCCTTATGGCTTCCAGCAAGAGGTTCGACCCAAAACAGCGTCAATCGTTACAGACCTGGATGCTTATGAGTGGAATGATTCTGAGTGGATGGAACAACGGCGTCACACCGATCCTTTGACTCATCCCATTTCAGTCTATGAAGTTCACTTGGGTTCCTGGCTGAATGCCTCCGCCGCAGAACCGGCTCAGTTACCCAATGGTGAGACGGAACCTGTGATTTTGGTATCGGAACTCCGACCTGGAGCACGTTTCCTCACTTACCGCGAACTGGCTCATAAGCTGATTCCCTACGTTAAAGAGCTGGGATTCACCCACGTTGAGCTACTACCCATTGCAGAGCATCCCTTTGATGGTTCCTGGGGATATCAGGTGACCGGTTATTATGCCTGTACCTCCCGCTTTGGAACACCAGAAGACTTTATGTATTTCGTTGACGAATGCCACCGCAACGGAATTGGAGTGATTGTGGACTGGGTGCCCGGTCACTTCCCCAAAGATGGTCATGGTTTGGCATTCTTTGATGGTACCCATCTTTATGAACATGCTGACCCTCGGAAGGGTGAACATAAGGAGTGGGGTACGTTGGTGTTCAACTACAACCGCAACGAAGTTCGTAATTTCTTAGTTGCCAATGCGCTGTTCTGGTTCGATAAGTACCACATCGATGGGATGCGGGTAGATGCTGTCGCTTCCATGCTCTATCTGGACTATTGCCGTAAGGATGGGGAATGGGTGGCTAACCAGTATGGGGGCAGGGAGAATATTGAGGCGGCGGATTTCCTGCGCCAGACGAATCATGTGATTTTTAGTTACTTCCCCGGCGTCCTCTCGATTGCAGAGGAATCGACAGATTGGCCGATGGTGTCTTGGCCAACTTATGTGGGAGGTTTGGGGTTTAATTTGAAGTGGAATATGGGCTGGATGCATGACATGTTGGATTACTTCCACATGGACCCCTGGTTCCGCCAGTTCCACCAGAACAATATTACGTTCAGTATGTGGTATCACCACAGCGAGAACTATATGTTGGCGCTTTCCCACGACGAAGTCGTCCACGGCAAGAGCAATATAATTGGTAAGATGCCGGGGGATGAGTGGCAGAAGTTAGCCAATGTGCGTTGCTTGTTTGCCTATATGTTCACTCATCCGGGTAAGAAAACGCTCTTTATGAGCATGGAGTTTGGTCAGTGGAGTGAGTGGAATGTCTGGGCTGATTTAGAGTGGCATTTGTTGCAATATGAACCACATCAAAAGTTGAAGCAGTTTATCACCGACCTGAATCAGCTTTATCGCAGCGAACCGTCTCTTTATTCGCAAGATTTTGCCCAAGAGGGATTTCAATGGATTGATTGTAGTGATAATCGCCATAGCGTGGTTTCATTTATCCGTCGTTCCAAAGATGGGGAGTTTGTGATTGCGGTGTGCAATTTCACGCCTCAGCCTCATAGTCACTATCGTGTGGGTGTTCCAGAAATGGGATTTTACACGGAACTGTTTAATAGTGATGCCCGTGAGTACGGGGGTAGCAATATGGGGAATCTTGGGGGTAAGTGGACGGATGAGTGGTCGTACCACAATCAGCCTTACTCGTTGGATTTGTGTTTACCACCGTTGGGGGTATTGATTCTCAAGATCAATCGCGAGAAAACTCAGGCGGCGCTACAGCAGAATTGGAATGAGTAAGAGTTAGCTAGGGGTGGGCTAGGGTGTGTTTTAAAACTATTTGTTATTGCATTTCATCCTAGAAGATCCCCCTAAGTCCCCCGTTTTAAGGGGGACTTTTTAAATTCTCTCCCCTGATTCTCCTTATCCTTATTAAGGCGAATCAGGGAGGAGTTTCAGGTTTTAATAACAGTACTTGCCATCCTGCTTTTTAGGATTTTCTTTTGCGGTTCGTAGAGCTCCTAACAGGGTGGAGACAATGACACATCGCTTGGTTTTGCCACCCTTTTGAGCCGATAAGGTGAGCCGTCCTTTCGATAAGATTGAGGTTTGTCCACACTCATCATTAATTTGATAAACCGGACAACCATAATAGTTAAACCGGACTCGCCGCACGCCATTTGAGTTGGGTAAGGTGGTTTCATTATCTAGACGAATGTTACTGTCAAGATTATGCCAACTGTTAGGGGCAGGAGTAATATTAGCTTGGTGTAGTGACCACTGAACGACTTGCTGACTCCCTACTGGCGCTTGCCGAAAGCTAACTTGCCAAGTTACTTTTTGCAGCATGGCTTGGCTTCTCGCTTGTTGCATAGCTTGGTAAACTTGGCTTTGTCCTGTGTTGAGGCGCTGGCGGTTAATAAAGTTCAACCAATTTGGGGCTGCGATTGCGGATAAAATCCCTATCATTGATACGACGATGATGGTTTCAAGTAGTGTAAATCCGGCTGTTGATGGAGAGGTAAGTCGGCGATTGACACAATGATTGAGTCCCATGTAGATTAGCCCTGAATCTAATGTTTATGAATTTGCTTTATTCAGATTTAATTAGATTCTTGGGGGACGAAACAGCGTAAAAACTCTGAATAAGAAAAAGCCCCGATTTTAAAAAATCAGGGTTTTCTCGGATGATATCAACCGTCACAACGATTAGGACATTTCAAAAGCAGGGATTGAGAATTCGCTTTGAGATATTTGTCCTAATCACCTTGACGATTGCTATAGTTTATAAATCCAATACAAAATTTAGGGCACAGCGTTATTGCGCCCCTACAGGTAAAGGTGTGATTTTATTCTATGGGTTACACTCAGATTTTCCTTTGCCTGTTTTAATTGCCCCTAAAAGCGTTTCAACTTTAACGCACCTCATCGTTACTTGAATTGGCGCTGCATTTGTACTGCGACTAGTGGATGCTGCCACCCCAATTTCTAAACCATTACCAGAAGGAGATAGTGCACCTAGGTAGTCAAAGGTAATCTTATTGTCTGCCGGTTTTAACTTGGTATTATCAAAGGTATCAAAAGCAAAGGCACCAGACTGATTGTTCCCATTGAGGTTTGTCCCTAACATAATTTGTCCTGGCTTGATGCCTAATTCCTCACCTAAATTCTTCCATACTTTAGGGTTGAGGTCTGTGGTAGGGTTGACTATATCTCCATTAGATTTTTTAGTCGGGTAAATCGCTATCTCTGGAACGCTGTCCTTGTATCTAAAACTAACGCTATGGCTAAGTTTTTTGTTTTTTGCCATACTCTGGGCATCCTGTAGCGCTCTGAAGACCGCTTCGTTAGCCACACTCACTCGGCGCTGGTTCACAAAGCCAAGCCAGCCGGGAGCGGCTATCGCGGCTAAGATACCGATTATAATCACCACGACTAACAATTCTATTAACGTGTATCCAATATCATTTTTTAGGGCAGCACCCTTGAGTGCCGACTTTTTGGGTTTTAGGTGTTGTATGACTTTTAACAATATCCATTGTCTTTCCATAATGCCCTGCCATTTTCATGACTGCCGATAGCAGCGGATAAACTAATACCTTAAACGTTAATTAATTATTCAGCTTTTTGGGTAGAGAACAGACCTCGTCCTTTAACCTGAATACTGGCTCTAGGAAAATAGGCAGATTGTGCCGCCGCATAAGTAGGGGGCTGGGTTTTCCTTCTGAGGCGAGCCAAAGAATTTCCCCGAATAAAAACTTGTGCTGAGGTTTTGTTCACATCAACACAGGTATAAAAGCCATAACTTTTAACTGAGCTGGTTGGCGTGGGCACCTGTTGTTTGATGGGATCACAAAGTGGTGTTGCAGGTAGGTCCGTT
>DATNQL010000066.1:0-9229 GCA_036704025.1 Stenomitos sp. | reverse complement strand
GTTTTGTCGCTCTCAGGAATCCAGCGCAGTCTGTCGCCATCGGAGTAGCGAGGGGTCTGAACATCGGGGAATTGGGTTGGCAGGTCAATTGATGAAGATGGGAAGGCAAGGTGTACTAAGCTAGGGGGTATGTCGGTGCTGCCGTGACGCAAGGCATTTAAGTATCCGGCGAGCGCTTTGCCGCTGAGGTTAGCAATTAATTGTCGGATGAGGATAGCGGCTAGGCTTTCGAGTTCGGGTTGGGTTAGGTTCATCCACACAGCATCGAAGTCAGCGTCGGAGTAGGTTTTCAGGCGGGTGAGAAGGTGGGCGATCGCAAAATCCTCTATGGCTTGCTGATAGCCGTTCTCGTAGGTGGGGCTATCAGTGCGATAGCTTGGTTTTACCATTGTTAGAGTCTCCTTATGTTTGGGAGCCAGAAGCCAGCGTCGGCTGTAGGAAGGTTAGGCGCTGGCTTTGACTTTTTGGAAATTTTATTTGAATACGGCTGCTTATAATCCTTTGTATGAAAGCAATGAAAATAGCCGTGCTTAAAAGGTAGCAAAGCATACGGCTGTTTTCAAGTAAATACACGGCTATAATCACTTCGGAGTTGAGACTAATGAGAATGCCCAGACACAAAGGCATCCCGATGGATTGGGATGAACTCAAAAGTAAACGTACTTTGACGCTTACTGATACAGCTTGGGCTGGACTAGAATCCCTGGCTCAGAAGTTGGAAATCAAAAGTAAATCAGACTTGGTTGAGGCGATTGGGCGTCAGGTTATACCCTTAGCTGAGGCAGGGATTACACCAGAGGAGCGACAAGCGATAAAAAAGCTTTAGGGGAGCTTATCTCCCTCTATCAAGATGAGTTAGCAGGACGGGGACTTTACGAACAGCGCAAGGCGTCAGGCGATCGCATCCAGCAATTACAGCAGCAGATTGAGCTGTGGCAAGGGTTGCTGGAACACTTTACAGGGAATTAATAATAGCACGGCTCATAGAGTCAGTTGTCAGATGTTGGGTCAAAGACATAAATATTAGACAAATCATTGGGATCGATTTTAATTGTTGCTTTTTCCCGGTTTCGCGTTCCCGATTTTCTGTGTTTATCTTCCTGCTCAAAATAAGTGAATCATTTCTTGCAAGGTTTCAAAGGAAACCACTGCATTCTTTTATGTGCGAACCCACAACGATTTTCAACTTATGTGCAAACCGACAACATGTCGCCCCCTGAAGAGCTTCCTGAGAGTTCTAATACCGGAAAAAAACGTTCCTGGTATTAAGGACTGGGGAGGGTTCAACCCGTTTGTCTGCTTGTGTAGAAGAACAAAAGAGAAGTCTCATGTGGATGCTTTACCGAAATCGTTGTAAATTAGCGTTGTGAAGACAAAATCCTTGCGGTCTCCTAGAAGAGGGCGGACGTCAAATCCCCCTGCACTCTTACCCACCACTGATGCGCTGCTCAATGCCTTTGGCGACTTTTGCAGAACTGACGTGGCGAATGGGAATGCGGCAAAAGATACCTCTGTAACTTATGAGCGGCGCATCAAAGCGTTTGTTATCTGGTGCGAGAATAATGAGCTTCAGCCAGCCTTAGCTACCAAAGAGGATGTTAAGACTTACCGACGCTATCTAATTGAGGAGAAAGGTCAAAAGCCTGCCACCATATCTCTGACGTTATCCGTGCTGCGTCGGTTTTATGCCTGTGCAAGGGAACGGGGGCTTGTTAAGGAAAACCCCGTAGAGGGTGTCAAACCCCCACGGGATTTGACGGATGCGGCAGAACGCATCACCTATTTAGAAGAGATTGAGCTGCAAGAGTTAATGGCTGCGATTCCGGCTGATGGTAGCCTCAAGAGTATAAGAGATAAAGCGCTGCTAGCGATTATGGCGCTGCAAGGCCCCAGGACTGTAGAGATGCACCGAGCCAACGTGGGTGATTTGGTCAAGCAAGGCTTAAACTGGGGCTTGAAAGTGGAAGGGAAAGGCAGCAAAAGGACGGTGCCCCTGCGCCCGGATTTGGCGAAGCTTCTCCTACAGTACCTAGAAGCTCGTCAGGTAGCCGGGGAACTGTTAGAAGATTCTAGTCCTTTATTCATTGCGGTTGGCAACCGGGCAGGAGGTCAGCGTTTATCGCGTCGTGGTATCCGTTTGATTGTCGATCTCTACCTGGAACAAGCTGGGTTGAAGTACACCCAAGGGAGAACTTTATCGGCTCATAGTCTGCGACATACGGCAGCGACGTTAGGGCTACGCGCTGGTGCTGATTTGAGGCAGGTGCAGGACTTGCTGGGTCACAAGAATCCAGAAATGACGGCGATTTATGCTCATGTGGGTGAGCGCTATACCAAAAATCCGGCTTTGGGTATTTCGGTGAAGGTATGACGAGCCGAGATGAGAAATTCAGTAGACCGAAAACTTCTGCGATCGCTAAAAAATAGTAGTGTATGATACCGTTTTGGGGGGACTGTAAAAAAGCTGATTGCCTTAGACAAATGATAATATTTGCTTATTGATAAGCCCCAAAAATCAACCAAAATCAGCCAGAGGGCAAACAAACTTCGCAGGTTACCCCATAGGTACGGTCTAGGGCTTGACGTAAAAACAGTTTTTCAATTCAAAACAAGCTAGACGAAGTCACTACTCCAGAGCGATCGCAGAAGTTTTCGGTCTACTGAAATTAAATACTCCCAACACTTAACAAAAGCGATATCACTCCTTCAGAAGATGTAACTTGGCAGGTTGCCGAGTCGCTGGGATACATAGAGAGGGTTGTGACAGTTAGCGATCGCCAGGAGAGAGAGAGCTGTAATTTATCGATGGATGTTGAGATAAAACACGAACCAAGTGCTTCTTCATGCAGGGTTCTTAAGTTTAGCCTTTGATTCTTCTAATATTGTTGGACTAACTGGGAAATAGCCGATTTTCAAAATCTCTTCATTCACATGAGTTAAATAATAGGAGATAAACGCTTTCAATTCCGGACGTTTTTGAATGGCATTGGCATCTGCATAAATGTACAGCGGACGAGTTAGTGGATAGTTTTTCTCCCCACTGGGAGCAACTCCATCAATGGCAATTGCCCTCAACACGTTTTTATTGTTGGCGTAATAGCCATGTTCTATAAAACCGATCGCATCCGGATTCGTTGATGCTTCTTCTGTAATTTGGTCTGAAGATTGAATCACCCTTGTGTTTGGCGCTTTCAATAATAAATCCGCGTTCCCATCCAAGACGTTATTGACAAATAATTTGAATATGTCAGTTGTTGAAGAGTAAATCATTCGTTGTATGGGTTGGTCTGGCCAATCCGGATTAACATCAGACCATAGTTCAGCAGTAATCAGTTGTTTTAATTGCTGCTTGGTCACAGTATCGGGCAGAAACTCATTTTGAGTACTGACGACAACCGTCACAGCATCCGTAGCGATGGTAAAAACAATCGGCTTACGTCCTGATTGAGCACAAGCTTGTGCTTCAGACTCTGTCATTAGACGAACTGAATTAACAATATCTGTTTTTCCCTGCTGGCAAAATAAGGCAAAACCCGTCGCCGTGTCGAGGCTGGCAACGTTAATCGGGTCTGGATATCCCTCTTGCTTAAAGCGTTCCGCCATCGCGTTACTAATGGGAAAGACAACCGAGGTGCCTGCAATCGTAATCGTTCCCTTCAATTTCAGAGGGTCTATCCCTGACGACACAGCCCCCTGGTTGGCATTCTTGTCAGATTTTGCCGCCAGGGAGGCTAACGTGACTCGCTGAATTCCCAGGTTGGCCTCAGGTGCTTCTTTCTCCTTTGCGTCTGGCGTTGGCGATTGAGTTGTCGTTGAAACTTGAGGCTGACTGCAAGCACTCAGCAGCAAGGCGATGCCGACGAGGATTTTATTGAGTTTTTGTATACCCATCATGGCTCTATTCTTATCGTTGTACCGACATCCGCCGACCATTACTCGTAATTAGCGTAGATTCTTGGCTAACTCCCTTGGCCAATTGAACGGTTCGCTTACGTTCCTCAATGAATTGGATCGTGTCTGAGGCAAACTGGGGACTAATTTGAATCAAACGAGTAATTTCCTCGGCTGGAATCACCAAAATCTCACTATCTGTTTCGACAGTTGTTGTAACCGGACTGACCTCTCCGGGAAACAGCGCCATTTCGCCAAAGGCATCTCCTGCGTCCAATCGAGCGAGTTCCTGATTGTTGCCTCGATCGTTAGTTACCCGCATGCGAACCTGTCCGGAGAAGATAATGTATAGTCCCTCATCCGGTTGCCCTTCTTGAGTGACTAACTCACCCTTTCCATAGGTGGCAACTCGAGTCTGGCGGGACAATTGCTCAATTTGCGCGTCATCCACTTTGGAGAAATAGGGGAGCGATCGCAAATAGGCGGCGATTTCTGGTTGACGATTTTGCACGACCTGAGGAATCCGATTGGGCACTCCTTGCTTGGCATCAACCGTATACTGAACGGCAATCGGATAGGCTATTGTCAGACCGTGGCGTTGAGCGACATAATAAATCCGTGGCGGTAGCTCAATTGCTGCCGCGAAACTTTTCTCAGGTAGAATTTTATACCAATAAGTGTAACTGATGCTGGAATCGTCGTAGGATTTAACCACTGCTACTGCCTGCTCAACTATCTCACTTCCTATAGCCACATCATTGAGAGCAAGAATGACTTTATTGGGAGGATCGTCGTAAGAAAAGCTCACAGTAAGACATTTCCATATGCTTGCCTGTTCAAAGTTGTTAATCGTTGCTTTAGCGAGAGTTCCGTTGGGAACGAGAAACTGCCTACCCAGATTTGATTTCAGCCTCACCGACCACCAGTTTTGCTCGATCACTCGCCCATCAATTCCATCAAATTCGATCCAGTCTCCTGTTTTAAACGGTTTGGCAATTAATAGCAAAAATCCCGACACTAGGTTGCTGAGCGTATCTTGCAGCGCCAGAGCAATCACCAATGACCCAACCCCTACTGCTGTCAGCACGCTGCTCAAGTCAATCCGCCATACGCCAGTGATGACGTAATAGCCAATCAAAAGCACCACTGCCGCTCGTGCCACCTGGAATAACAGGTTCGGCACCTGAAGTTGCCACTTGATTGATGGCTTTGTGGTGGTGAATAGAGCGTTGATTAAGGTAACCCCCGCTAGGATAATGGCAAACCAGGCCACCGTCTCTACAAAACGAGTTGGCGTTGCCGTCTTCGCCACCTTCAACAGTTGCTGCATCACCAATAGCACCGCCAATGATGTCAGCACATATCGGCGCGTCTTTCGCAATGCTCCTGCCAGGGGATGCCCCTGTCGCTCTAATCGTTCTGCTGCCTCTCCCAACAACAGGCTCAAGAGCGGGAATCCCAATCCCAATACGAGTAACCATCCCAGCAATGTACTATCCATTTAGGTCTCCATACAGGTACTAAGCAAGTCAAGCGTCAATTAAATAGGGAACATCTGACAACGAACGGCATTTGCTTTGAGCGCACTAAGTGCGATCGCTCCCACTCCTCAAATCTGTCAATGTCGAGGACAAAACCGTGTTGTTCCCTCCCAATGTCCAGATTTCCACCTTTCCAACGTTCTCAATAGTTACTGGAGCACGTAAGCTGAACGTATAGGTATCTGCTAGTTGTTCGTAGACTGGACGTGTCACAATCATCGCGTTCGCGTTGGCTTGAGGGTATAAGCGGGTGGTTAAATCAACGTCTTCTCCCCAAAGCTTGTATCCAAAGATTTGAGTTCCCACCACTCCTGCATTCACAGAACCCGTATGAATCGCAATCTGCAAACCCAGTTCCGAAGGCTGTCCGCGAGCGATGTTTTGTAGACTATTCAACATAGCTAGGGCAAAGTCTACGGTGCGTTTGGTGTGATCGAAATGAGTTTGAGTCAGTCCACACACAGCCATGTAATCGCTACTAATCGTCTGCTGCCGCTCCATGCCGTAGCGTTCGGCTAAGACATCAAATTCATCAAATAGTTGAGTTAACAGTTGTGTCACCTCTGTAGAAGGCATCCGCTTACTCAACTCAGCAATTCCCGCAATATGGGCATACAAGAGCGTAATTTTGTTGAGTTGATTGGCAATGATGGTTTCTCCCTTTTTCAAGCGAGCCGCAACGGCACCGGGTACAAAATTTCGCAGCAGTGCGTCATTTTCTTGCTGCTGAGCCTCTAATTGCTTGCGAGTTTGCTGCAAGCGGTTGGCAATACCGTTGAATGCCTCAAATAATTGCCCAAACTCATCATTAGAGGTCGTGGCCATTTGCTCGTCCAATTCTCCTGCTTCGATTTTCTTGGCGCTCTGGGTCAAGCGACGTAATGGGAGGGTAAATAATCTAGAGGATAATCCAGCTAAAAAGGCCGACAACAGCAGAAAAATAACGGCGGCTATCAGCAGTGTGAGCTGCAAGATGTAAACTGGCTGATACACCTCCCCAGTTTCAATTTCTGCCAAAATTGCCCAGTTGACTCCGCGCATCTTTAACGGTGCGTAGGAACTCAAGACCTGTTTCCCTCGGTAATTCCGAACCACCCCAATCCCCTCTTGCCCTCCGATGGCCGCTTGGGTGATGGGAGATTCAACGCGCTGCAAGCCAATCGTTGTGTTTAGGCTTTCCATTAAGCCTAGCATCTGCTCTGATGTTCCCAGCCGACGTACTTCGCTTTTATAATCGTTGGGTGTTTCTGTCCAAAATCGAGAGACCGATCGCATGAACCGATCCGGTCCAACGAGGTAAGCATCCCCGGTTTTACCCAGTCCGCTGCTTTTCCAATTGTTGGCATTCGACATAATCTGGTTAATGCGACCGGCAGGAATTTGCACCGCCAAGATTCCGATCAGGTTGGAACCGCTGTAAATGGGAGTGGCCAGGAATAAAGCAGGAGCTTCATAGGAAGGACGATAGGGCTTGAAGTCAGCCACTTGAATACTGCCTCGTGCCGGATTGGCCAGAACGGCCTGCACCGCATCAGACAGACCACTTTGAGAATAGGGGCCTTGTTTGAGAGTAGTAGCAAAGTCAGTTTCTTTGAAGACTGAGTAAACAATATCAAGCGTTTTGGGGTTAATCAGGAGCAAATCGTAATATCCGTAGTCCTTGATGATTTGCTTGAACAGGGGCTGATACTGAGCATGAGACTGGGTGTATTCGCTACCATCTCCAGGATCGAACAGTTTTTCCTTTTCCCCAACTGGATTGGGATTTTGAGCGATGTAGTGATACTGAAGATAGCGAGCAGCCTGTCCTTGGGGACGATAAGAATCGTATTGCAAGTCTTCTTTAGAAATATTCTTCGACAAGCGGGGAAAAAACTTTTCAGTGTAGTAAGTCTGTAGAGAACGATCCCATTCATCCCAGTCAGCGGCAACTACGCTTCGCTCTAGTTGACCGAAGCCTTTGTTAAACGCCACCATTGCCTCAATCGTATCGCTATCGCTCGCCAATATCCTGACTTGATTGTCAAGACTCTCAAAAAACTGCTCGAATTGAGTCGCTCTAGCCGCACGAATGCCTGTAAGCTGTTCGGCAGCTCTAGTCCTGAGGGTCATTCGTCCCTGATACCAACTGATCCAACCCACCATTAATACCGAACTCAGACTAACTAGCAACAATAACGCTTGTAACTTAGACTGAATCGACCAATTATTAAATCGCAGGCCACTAGGAAAAATGCCGCGAGACGCGATCGAGCTTTTCAATGAGTCAGACATGAACGACTACTACCTTGTAGTGAGTACCTGGACAAAAAAATATAAAGATAGAGCTTACTGGTTAAGGCAGAGAGGAAAATGCGTTCGCCAGTGTCGGTTTTTCACAAAGCTTATGAATTTAAAACTATCGGCTGAATATAACAATTAATACAGCTTTATTTTCTTACTTTTTGTTGTCAATGCTACGGGTGTAGCTTGAATTTGTCAATTCTTAAAAGTTTTAAAAAATTGATATCTTTGGGAAGATTCATCCTGTCCTCTGACTCTCATGCATAACAAGGTAAATTTTTCAATATAGAAAAGTTCAGGAGTTAAGTAGCGTAACATAAAGATTTACTTCTCCTTTGCTTTGAAAGGGAAAACGAGATAAAATCCTAAGTCTATTTTTGGGGTAGAAATTGCCTCAGCTTTTCACGTTATCTGTGTAAAAATAAGTTAAAAAATCAGCATATCTCTAAACGTTATGGCAACCTACGCAACTCAACTTTGTCGCAAGAATAATGGTTTGTGGCGTCACTTAAAGCTTTTGACGGCGACCATGCTCATGTTAGCGGCTTGTAGCGCTCCATCTCTGAATGGGGTGAACAACAACTCAATCAAGATTGGTATTATCAATTCGCTGACGGGGGAGTTTAAAGGCGAACTGACCATAGGCGGAGTGAAGGCAGCAGTTAATGACATTAATGCAGCTGGAGGGATAAGGGGAAAATCGATACAGCTTGTCGAAAAAGATGACCAAAGCTCAGTTCAGGTCGGTCTTGAAGCCACTCGAACGTTAATCGACAAGGAGAAAGTTGTGGCTGTTATTGGCTCGGACACAAGTCGGATTACGATTCCTATAGCTGAACAAGTGACGAGTCAGCGGAGGGTTCCTCAAATTTCCTATTCAGCTACTGCTCCAGCCATCACCACCCTTAAGGACAATGATTTCCTCTTTCGCACGGCTCCCTCGGATGCTTATCAGGGGATTGCTTTAGCTGAGATTGCGCGAGACAAGCGGATGGAGACGCTATCGATCATCTATGTCAACGATGCCTATGGAGAGGGGTTAGCCAGTTCTATTCGGTTTGCGTTTGAAGCTAGAGGCGGCAAAATTATGCTGGCTGTTCCCTTCAACCCAGAGCAGGCAGACTTCAGCAAGGAGTTGGCCCAATTAGTCAAACAACCCGTTGATGCTTTAGTATTAGTCGGGTTTCCCAAAGATGGAGAGCGGATTCTCAAACAAGCTCAGGCACTAGGAAAATTTAAGCGCTACATCCTCACCGATAGTCTCAAAGAAAAAGTGGTAGTGGCAGCGGTAGGAGAGAAAGAACACCGTATCAGCTTTGGTACAGCCCCTCAAGCCTTTGTGGGGACGAAAACCTACAACGCATTTAAGAAGTCCTACGAAGACAAATTCGGGAAATTGCCTTCAGCTGCATATATTGACATGGCTTACGATGCCACGATGATTTTGGCACTAGCGATCGCTAAAGCTGGAAATACTGATAGCACTGCCATTCGGGATGCAATGCGAAAGGTGG